>JAEDMN010000014.1 GCA_016302985.1 Kiritimatiellia bacterium
AGGCGACCTGGACGCAGTTCGACGCGCTCCCCGCGAGCCGCATCAGGACCTCGAACGACTTGACGTCCGTGCGCGCGGATCCGAACGGGATATTCGTCCACACCTCCGTGTCGGGGTAGGCGGACTGCGGCAGCACGCCCATGCGCACCATCGTCGCGAAGAGCGGACAGGTGACGAGGCAGGCCAGACGGCAGAATGGTCGCAAGAGATTCACGCGCCTATGATACCACACGGACAGTACGTTCTCCAAGAAGGCGACAGCCCTCTGGTTTTATTCCGTCCCGGGGAGCAGACGGAGCGCGGCCCGCGCCACATGTTCCGCAAACGGGGGCGGGACGGAGTTCCCGATCTGCCGGTACTGCTCGCAGCGCGAGCCGTGGAAGACGAAGTTGTCAGGAAAACCCTGGAGCGCGGCCAGGGGTGGACGGGCGCGAAGCCCGTCAGCTCCCGGCCTATGTCATGTCCCGCTTGCGCGGGACGAAGGAAATATAGCACAAACCCGTTGCGGATTGGCTGAGAATCATTTTCGCCGGACTTCGGACCGCGGTTCGTCCTGCGGCCCGTCGGGACGACGGGCCCTACCGGCGGGTAGACGTCACTTCTCGGCGGCGGTCGCGTCGCGGCGGCGCTTCTCGACGCCCTCGCGCCACCGGCGGCACTGGTCCGCGTTCCACAGGTTCGCCTCCTCGTAGTCGCCGCAGAACGGCACCTCGAGGTCGACCCAGCACGCGAGCGTGCGGAGCTCCGCGTCCGTCAGGCCGGGCGCGTGCCCCTTGTCCAGCTTCCGCGTGAACAGCAGGCTCGTGCGCGAACCGCGCGTGAGCGGCGGCAGGGGCGTCGGCACGGACCCCGTGCTGATCCAGTTGACCATCCCGTGGTCCGGCGCGCCGGACCAGGACGTGCTCTCGTCGCCGCGCCGCTTCGCATGCGTCAGCGCGAGGTAGGACTTCGTCCAGCGCCGGAGCGAGGACCGATCGTCTACGCCCGCACGCGTCAGGTCGGGGATCTTCGGGTTCTTCACGGGCGAATGACAGGCGACGCAGCGCCGTTCGAGGATCGGCTGGACTTCGCGCAGGAAGCTGAAACCCTTCGCGTTCCCGGACACCTTCGGAAGCGAACGGGAGCCCGCGGCGGCCTCGGAGACACGGCGCGGATCCAGACGGACGGACGCCCGGAAGTCGGGCGCCAGGTTCGCGCTTTCATGGCAGCCGATGCAGCTCGCGGTCTCGCCGGGCTGCAGGAGCGTCCAGCTGCGCATCGTCTGGACCATCCGCCCCTTCGCGTCCAGCAGCTGGAAGTAGACGGGCGTGCGCACGGGAGCCTCGAAGGCGACGGACCCGTCCGCGGCGACGGGCACTTCGCCCAGCACGCGCTTGACGCCCCAGGTCCCCTGGCCGACCGCCGGCGGCGTGCAGGAAAGGCCGCCCCCGCCCGGACCGCCATTGGCGTTCTGGCCGATGCCCGCGGGGCGGAAATCCAGCGCGACGACGCGCAGGCTCTTCACCGTGCCACGCGGCACGCCCTTCATCGAGTCCCCGACGTAGACGTCGCGGACCGCGAAGACGCCGGTCTTCGCCGATTCGTCCGGGCGGACCGACGGGCGGTTCGGCAGCTTCCGCGCCCGCACGGGCACGGGGCGGCCGCAGGGGACCTTCCCGCGCTGCGCCACGAGCAGTTCGCGGTTCCCGTCCACGTCCGTCCAGTAGAGCGCGAACGGCGCGCGGTGGTCGCGGTAGAGGGGGCGGTTCTCCTTCGAGCGGCGCCAGCCCTGCGGCAGATGGGAGAGGACGACTTCGCGTTCGTCGACGGGATAGGGGTACATCGCGACGCGCCCCTCCTGGCCGTCCGCGTCGACGCGGCGCGCCTGGGTCTTCCGGAGGGGGGCCAGCTGCCAGGCGCCCTGCGCCTCCTCGCGGCCCTCGCGCGGATCGAAGCGCATCAGCTCGCCGGTCTGCAGACAGTGGTGACCGGACGCGATGCCGAAGAAGAGCGGGCTGCCCTCGACGCCGCGCGCATGGAGGATCGTCGTGGGGAACCAGGAGTTCGCGCCGTAGACCGCGCGCTGGCCCGTGCCATCGGGATTCATGCCGAACAGCGGCTGCGGGAACATCTGCGACCGCCCGTTGTACTCCCAGCGCGTGTAGAACACGCGGCCGTCGGGCGTCAGGGCGGGATAGTTGTCGTGGACCTGGTCGTAGGTGATGCGGACGATGTTCGAGCCGTCCGCCTCGCAGCGGTAGAGGTTGCTCACCTCGGTCCACCAGCAGTCCACGATCTGCATGCAGCGGGTGGAGTTGAAGAGGATGCGGCCGTCGGGCAGGTAGCAGCCCTCATAGTCTGCGATCCCGGCGCCGGCGGTGAGCTGCCGCACCTTCCGGTCCGCCAGCGTCATCTCGTAGAGATGGAAGTCGTCGCCGCGGTCGCTCGCCTTGA
The DNA here is from genome assembly GCA_016302985.1 of Kiritimatiellia bacterium. Classification (GTDB taxonomy): domain Bacteria; phylum Verrucomicrobiota; class Kiritimatiellia; order RFP12; family UBA1067; genus RUG572. The sequence continues at coordinate 2,434 of JAEDMN010000014.1, forward strand.
ACGAGTAGAGGAGGCGCGTGCCGTCCGGCGAAACGTCCACGTCGCGGAAGCAGCCGTCCTTCGACTGCAGGAGGACGGTCTCCTTCCAGAGTCCGTCCGGCGCATATTCGGCCAGGCAGAGCGACGAGCCGATCGGCAGGTAGGTGCGCTCCGAGCGTGCGTCGGACAGGGCCTCGGTGTAGGCGTAGTGCGAGCCGCCCATCACATAGTGGCGGCAGTAGGCCCAGCGCGACGCGAATGCGGCCGTCTTCGCCAGTCGGGCACGACGGCGGGCGAGCATGTCGCGCCGCCAGTCGTCGCGGGTCTGGCCTTCGCGCATGGGCGTCTGGAGAGACCAGTCCACCTCCAGCTCGTCCAGCGGCTGCTGGGCGAACAGGACGGAGGCGGACAACAGAACAGAGGCAAATGCTGCGCGCATGTCCGAGAGGCTCCGGCTACTTCACGAGCACCGTCAGACGACGGGCGCGGTACTGGCCGCCGTTGGACGCGAACGTCCAGTCGGGGTTCTTCCCGGGACAGTTGCCGAGGCCGACGTCGCAGCCGCCGTTGAAGCAGTTGTAGGCGAGGACCGTCTCGCCGCCCTTCCAGTTGTGGACCTGCATCGAGCCGTAGCCCGGCTTCCCGTCCTTGGCCGGATGCGCGACGTCGTTGAAGTCGTAGACGTCCGCCGAGCCGCCGACGTCGGGCAGGCCCTTCTGCGTGCCGTAGTTCACGTTGAAGAACTCGATGCAGCCGCCGTCGAAGTCCGTGACCTCCGTCACCGTCTTCTGGTTGGAGCGCACCGTGAGCTTCGCGACCTTCTGCTGGTAGAAGGTGTTCAGCACGGCCGGCACGCCCAGGCGCGCCGCCTCGTCCGTGAAGGCGTCCATGGACGCCATCGCCCAGTCGACGGAGCCGTCGCGGTTCTCGAGCTCGAGCACGTAGGCGACGCGGGAGTAGGCGCCCGCCTTCGCCGTCTCGTCGAACGAGTAGCCGGCGTTCTTGAAGCCGCCGCCCGCGGGCAGGTTCGCCTGCAGCACCTTGCGGTAGCCGGCGAGTTCGGGAATCGCGAGCGCGGCGTCCATCTTCACGGCCGGGCCGCGGCGGTTCTCGCCCGGCACGCGCGCGTCGATTTCGAACGGGCCGAGCGGCAGGCCGGAGTTGAACGCGTAGAGCGCGCCCGTCCAGGGCTTCTCGGCGAGGTAGCGCAGGCGCTTGGGCGTCGTCACGCCCTTGGCCGCGACCACGAGTTCGGCGCCGCCCTCGTAGGTGCCGCCGCCGACCATCTTGTTCACGACCTGCGCGGGCACGAACTTGCCGTCGGGGCCGGCGATCTCGAAGCCCTGCGCGGGGGAACGGTCCGCGTTGTAGACGTACCAGGAGGTCGCGTCGTTGAACGTGAGGACGAACTTCCCGCCCTCGGCGACCTTCCAGCTCTTCAGCGTGGGCGACTGGTCGACGATGTCCGCGAAGCCGTAGTCCTGCTTCAGCGCGTGGAGCGCGAGGCGCTTCGCGACGATCTCCTTGTCGTTCGGGTGGATGTCGGCGAGGTTGCCGGAATCGCACGTGACGACGAGCGAGGCGTTCTTCTCCTCGGCCGCGAACTGGCTCTGGGCCTGCTGGAGATTGAACCAGTTGGCGGCATAGGGCGCGAGCTGCACGAAGTAGAGCTTGAGGTCCGGGTTCTCGAACTCCTTCGCCCAGCCGTCGTAGAGCGCGTGCATCTTGTCGCAGTAGCGGAACGGCTCGCCGTTGTTGTGGCAGCCCTGGTACCAGATGAAGCCCTTGATCGCGTACGGCGCGAAGCCGGCGACCATGCCGTTCCAGAGCACGGTCGGCTGCTGCTGCGCGCCGCCGATCGGGCCCTTGCGCATGGACTTGTCCCAGTTCGCCGTCACGGGATAGTCGGCGACGTCCTTGAGCTCGGGATGGTTCGCGTAGCCGGCGCGCGGCGTCCACGCGTCGATGTTCGTGCCGCCCCAGCTGGAGTCGACGATGCCGATCGGGATGTCGAGCGCGCCGTAGAGCTCGAGCGCGTAGTAGAAGGCGCAGGCCGAGAGGTAGCCGTTCGGCGCGCGGAAGGACTCGGGCGAGTAGTCGCGCCAGACCGCCTTCCAGTCCGTCTTCGGCGTCGCGCTCCAGACGCGGCTGTTCTTCGCGTAGCGGATGAACGGCCGGCGCGTCATCTGCGTCATGATGCCGCCCTTGCCGTCGCGGTAGCGCGGGTTGGATCCCCAGATCGGGCACTCCATGTTGGACTGGCCGCTCGCGAACCAGACTTCGCCGACGAGGACGTTCTTGAACGCCTCGGCGTTCGCCGCGCCCTTGACCGTCATCACGCGGTTCTCCTTGGACGCGGGCATCGCGTCGAGGTCCACGCGCCACGCGCCCTGCGCGTCCGCCTTCGCCGTCTTCGTCTGACCGGCGAACGTCACCGTCACCTGTTCGCCCGGATCGGCCACGCCCCAGACCGGCACGGAACGGCCGCGCTGCAGCACCATGTTGTCCGCGAACGGCGTGCCCGTCGCGACCTTCGCCTCCGCCGCGCACGCGGCCACGGCCGCCACGGCCGCGAGAACCAGTCTCATCTGCATGTCATGTGCTCCTTGATTCCCCATTATTCGAAATCGTCCAGCGCCGAGAGGATCTTCTCGGGCGTCACGCGCTCGCCCTTCTTGCGCAGCACCAGGATGCGCGCGATGAGCGCGCTCTCGAAGTCGGTCAGCCGCACGCCGGCCTTGCGGTCCTGCAGGATGCGCAGCAGGTCGTCCGGCGTCGTCTTCTCGCGCGGCGCCGGCTTGCGCGCGAAGCGCCTCACCACGCGCTCGATCGTCCACGTCAGCGGCAGCAGCGCGGCCGCGAAGATCCGGTAGGCGGGCGCCAGGCGCAAGGTGCGGCGCAGCGGACGCGACGAGCAGAAGAGCTTCGGCACGAACTCGCCGAGCACGAGCACGAGGCACGCCGAGAAGCAGCTCCACGCCGTGCGCGCCCACGGGGCGTCCGTGAACGCGGCGGCCGCGAAGGCCGCGGACGCGGAGGAATAGGTGACCGTGGCGAGGTTGTTGCCGACGAGGAGTCCCGTGAGCGTCGAGGACATGTTCTTCAGCGCGGCCTGGACGGTCTTCGCGGCCCGGCTGCCCTCGCGCGCCATGTGGAGGATGCGGCCGCGGCTGACGGAGAGGAACCCCGTCTCCGCGCCGGAGCAGAACGCCGAGACGACCAGGCCGGCCAGCATCGCCAGAAGCAGGAGGGCGGCCGTCATGACTCCTCGTCCTCCTCGGTCTTCTCCACGGCCTCGTCCGTCTCCGCGAGCAGCTCCGCGTCCGTCTCCGCGCCGGGATACTCGAGGACCTCGAGCTCGACGAGCGTGACACGGCGGCGGCGACGCTTGCGGACCGTCGCGCGGCAGCCCTCGGCCACGATTTCCTGGCCGACTTTCGGGATGCACTCGGAATGGAACGCAACCCAGCCGGCGAGGCGGTCGGCGTCCTCCGCCTCGAGCTCGATGCCGAGCGCGCGGTTGATCTCGTCCAGGCTCGCCCGCCCGTCGATCAGCCAGGCGTTCTTCCCGGCGGGGACGATGGCCGGCTCGTCGTTCGGCGAGGCGAAGACGCCCGGCCCCATGACGATCTCGAGCACGTCGTTCGGCGTGATGACGCCTGCCGTGCCGCCGAATTCGTCCAGCAGGACCGCGAGCGGCTTCCCGCTCCGGCGGAAGATGACGAGCAGGTCGTCGAGCGTGATCTGCTCCGGCACGAAGAGCGCGTCGTCCACCTTCCCCGTCGCGACCTCGAGCACGCCCTCGATCACGTCGTGCGTGCGGCGGTAGACGGGCAGGTAGCCGTGGCGCGCCCGCGCGATCTGCGCCTTCCGCTGCTCCTCCGGCAGGTCGGCGTCAACGCCCTCGATGTCCACGCGCGGCGTCATCTCGTCGTTCGCGTGCAGTTCGGAAAGGCGCAGCACGCCCGCGATCATCTCCGCGTCCGCCGCGGCGAACTCCCCGTGCTCGGCCGCGGCCTCGACGACGGAGACGAGCTCGACGTCCGACAGCGCCTGCCGTTCGCGGGCGATGGCGGGGCCGAACGCGCGCGACATGAGCGCGAAGACGCGGTTGAACGGCGTGAGGACGGACCGCCAGAACCACAGCAGGCGCGCGCAGGCCGGCGCGAGGCGCTCGGCATGGCGCAGCGCGATGCGCTTCGGCGTGATCTCGCCGAAGACGAGCAGACCGACCGTCATCGCGGGGACCGCGACGAATCCGCCCCACGACGGGAAGAGGTCCGAGAAGAGCCCGTACCCGAGCGTCGCGATCGCGAAGTTGACGAAGGTGTTGCCGACGAGCAGGGTCGAGAGCAGCGTGGCCGAATCCTCGACGCACCGGCCGATCCGCTGGTCGGCCTTGGGACTGCGCGCCTTGATCCGCGCGCGCTGCACCCCGGTCAGGGAAAACAGCAAGGTCTCGGCCCCCGAGAAGAAGGCCGAGAGGCAGAACAGCAGCACGAGTGCCGCGATTTCCAGCGCATGCGTCGTCACCTGGACACTATTCTACCATTTTGGACGGATTCGGTCACGGGTGGACTCGCGGACAGTGCGGACAGCGGGAAATGCTAACAATAGTACTCGATTCCACCGAAGAACGCGGTCCACTTCTCCACGACCTCATCGCTCCGCGCCTCGACGATGCGGACCACGTTCCGAAGGACCTTTGCGTTCAAACCGGAATGGTTGTGCGCAACAAGACATTTTCCGGCTCGTGTGATCCAGATCTTCGTCGCATCAGCCGTCGGGACTCCCTGCGAGACGTGCACGTGCACAGGTTCGCGCGGATCACCTTCGCCTGCCCAGAAGTAGATCCAGTAGGATCCGATCTTAAAAACCTGAGGCATTGTCAAATCCCCCGGTCTCGGCAAATTCGAGAATCAGGTGCGCCGTGCTTTCCAGGACATGCGACAGGCGCGCCATGTCCCCTGCGGAGAAGCCGTAGACGTCCTCCCACCGATACCCCGGGAGGTAGCATGTCGCGCGGTGGAAACAGTCCTTCGCATCCGGACGCTCCATGTAGACTTTCACACGCCCATCGGCCAGCTTCTCGGAGTGGACGATTTCCGTCCCGTCATCCAACGTCATGAATGGATACATCATTTCCATGCCTCCTCTCTCGGGAGCAAGTATATCAAATTACGGGAGGTGGGGACGGAGCGCGTCGAACCAGACGAACCAGATGGTGAACACCTCGCTGTCGAGCGTGAGATGGAGCGGACGGTGGAAGAGACCGTCGTTCGCGCGCGCGTGCAGCGGCTTGCCGCGGCGAGGGAGGGGCGCGCAGACAGGAGCACGACGCCGAGGAACAACAGGACGCTCTTCATTCGGAGCTCTCCGATGGGGAACGGCGGGGCACCGTCCCTCTGCTACTTGAACCGCTCGACGCGGAAGTGCTTCGCCCCGTGAACCGGGAAGACCGGTTCGCCGTAGCCGGGATGGTACTTCACCGAGCCGCGCAGGCGGTTGCCGGGATCGTAGACGCCGTGTTCGAGGCGCGAGACGGCGGGCTTGCAGAATCCGCCCGGCTCGTAGTCGATCGACCCGATCTCGACGTTGACGGTCGCAGGCTCATGCCCGAAGAGGCGTCCCTCGGTGGTCGTCACGATCCGCCGGTTGTGCTGTGCGACGACGTGGTGGATCACGGAGAGATGGGTCGCGTCGAAAAAGGCGAGCGCGTTCTCGCAGTTGTGGACGTAGAGGTAGCTCGCGACGACGTGCTCGCCCATGACGAAGCCGTAGCGGAAGCCCTGCACGGCCACGTTGTCCAGCACCTGGTTGTCGTTCTGGTCGCCCGAGAGCATGAGGCCGACCGTGTGGCAGGGATTGGGCTGGAGCTCCTTGCCGAGCCGCGTGTCGCCGACGTTGTCCCCCAGGCAGAACTGGCAGTCGCGGATGTTGACGCGGGCGACGTTCTGCAGGTTGCAGGCGCTGACCGTCGGATACATCTTTTCATGGTCGAGCTTCACGCGGAACTCGAGGTTCGCGATGGAGACCTGGGTCGCGGAGAAGCGGCCCCTGCAGCTGTCCCCCTCGACGCAGCCGAGCAGGGACCACGGACGCGCGGACGGATCATGCTCCTCGGGCGCGTCCCAGTCGCTGAAGAGGCAGGTGTTGGGCATGCCCATCGTGCCGAACGTCGTAGGCGTGAAACGACTCTTCACCGCCTCCTTCGGCCGAACCTGGTAGGAATAGAGCAGCTTGCAGGGCATCTCGCCCTCGAAGTAGAGGTTGACGTTCCGGAGCGGCGGAACGACGAGCTGCGCGCGGCACGGCCGCCCATTCGCGAATTCGCGCGCCGGCGCGGCGATGCGGTAGCCCTTCGGCGAATAGGGGATCACGATCTTGCCGCCGCCCTGCGCGGCCGTCGCGTCGATGGCGGCCTGGATCGCGGCGGTGTCGTCGGTGACGCCGTCGCCCTTCGCGCCGAAGTCGCGTACATTCACGGCGGCGAACAACGATCCGGCCGCGCAGAGCGCGACGAGGAAGGAAAGCGTTTCAACGAGTTTCATGGCGGAATTATAGTTGATTCCGCAATCCCGGGCAAGAGAACCGGCCTCAGGGACGGAAGGCGCGGATGACCGCCCGCGTGACCGCATCGTAGTTGTCGTAGTCGACGCATTCCATCGAGATGCCGTCGCCGCCGCATCGGGCCGCGAGCTCCAGCAGGCGCTGCGCGGCCGCGGCGGACGAGAGGCCCGTGCGCCGGCGGTAGGACGGGATGCCGGTCTTCGCGTAGTCGTACATGCTGACGGGGAAGTAGACCTTCGCGCGCCCCTTCTCCGCGACGACGCCGCGGTAGACGCGCTCCGTCTCCCGCCAGACGTCGGGGGCGTCGAGTGTCTCGCGCGCGACGCACATGACGATCAGCCCGTCGACGGTGCCGTCCGCCGCGAGCGCCCGCCAGTCCACGCCGCGGTGGATACGGTCGTAGTCCCGGTCGACGGGACGGCCCGCCTGGTTGATGCCGAGCAGCAGGCGCACCTTCCGTCCCGACGCGTCGAGGTGGCGGCGGAGCGCGCGGAAATAGGCATGCTGGAACGCCATCGCAAGCGCGGACCAGCGCGGGTCCGTGTAGTCGGGCAGCGGCTCGCCGGGATACGTCCGCGCCCAGGCTTCCTTCATCGGCCCCACGTACTCCCAGGCCGGCGTCCAGCCGCCGTTGCGGAACATGTCGACGTAGACGATGTCCGCGCCGCGTTCCAGCAGTTCGTCGACGAGCCGCAGCTTGTGCGCGACGACCTCGGGGTGGGACAGCGAGGCGCGCGCGCCAATCGGCATGCCCGCCTTCGTCACGCACCAGTACTGCGGATGCTCCAGGTTCCACTGCCCGTAGGTGAAGTGCGCCCAGTGCGCCTCCTCGAACGGCCAGTGCACGCCCTTCGCGAGGCCGCGCCGGCCGAGTTCGGACATCGCAAGGCGGAAGACGTCCACTTCGGGACGGTCCAGACGCAGCCAGCCGAAGACGCGGCGGGATTCAGGGATACGCAGCTTCTCAACGGGGCATTCCGTTCGCACCGGAGGTTCCTCCGCGGACGCGTACCGCATCGTGGCGCCCGTACAGTTGCGCCACAGCACCGTGTCGCAGCCCGTCTCCAGAACATGCTCGAGCACCTGGACGTTGCCCGTGGTGGTCTCGACGTCGAACGTGCGCGCGAAGTCGTAGCTGTCCAGCAGCGCGATCTTCTCGAATCCGAACGCGGAGACGGCGCACAGCGAGAGCAGGAGGGCGAACTTCATTTCACCACCTCCTCGAAGAACGCGGCGCGGGTGAGCGGCTTCGCCAGCGCCTCCGGCCAGGCGTGCGAAAGCTCGACGGACCGGACCTCGCCGGGGAACTTGTTCCCCTTCAGCACGCGAACCGGTTCGGCGGACAGCTTCAGATAGCCGTCGTCGTGCCGGACGACGTCCAGTTCGCCGTTCACGGACAGGTACAGCTCGTCGCGGGTGCGGACGCAGACGGCTTCGACCTCCTCGCCGTTCTTGAAGACGTGGCGGCTCGGCAGCCACACATAGCGACCGTCGGGACCGCGTGTCGCGAAGCACAGTTCGCCCGTCTCGCGGAAGAACAGCTGGAGCCCCAGCGGATGCTCGGGGTAGATGGCCTGGAAGACATGGGCGAGCGCCTTCACGGGGCGATAGCGGAACTTCGCGCGCACGCACCGCACGTCCGCAAGCGGATCCGGTTCGGTGGGGACGGAGTCCGGCGACGGGAGGTCGTCCGCGGCGAGCGGCCGCGCGTAGACGGTGCCCGCGCGGTCGTAGACGAGGCGTCGGCCGTTGTCCGCGAAGGACGGGTTGCGGCCATCCGCGACGCGGCGCAGCGCGCCCGAGCGGACGTGCATCAGATAGATTCCCCAGCCCGGATCCCCGGGCGTGAAGCCGGTGAACGCGAGATGGACGCCGTCCGGATGCCAGGCCGGCGCGTACGCGCACATCGTCCGCGGCGTCAGGGGCAGGATGCGCCGGGGATTGTCCACGCGGGCCAGCAGCAGACGCCAGGTCTGCGCGAAGGCCGCGGACTGCGCCCAGACGAGTAGGCGGCCGTCCGGCGAGACGCGCGGTCCCGTCACGCCGCCCTTGGTCCCCACGGCCTCGTGCACGCAGACCGTCCGGCCGTCGGGATCGACACGGTAGAGATAGGCGGCGTTGATGAAGTCGCCCGGCGCCTCGCGTCCTTCGGTGCCTCGGGTCGACGAGCAGTAGATGCGGCCGTCGGGCGCGAAGGCGGCGGAATACTCGCGCACGCGCCCCGTCGTGAGGCGGCGGTTCGCGCCGTCCTTCCAGAGCCAGAGGTTGCAGCCGTCCGCAGAGCGCGCACGGTCGGCGGCGAAGGCCGTCTCGCGCGAATGGCCCCAGGTGTAGAGCACGGAGCCGTCCGGACCCCAGGTCGGCTGGAGGGCGTTGCCGCCGTCCGTGCGGACCCATGTCTCCGTCCCCGTCGCGACATCGCGGATGCCGACGCGGAAGCCGTCGCCGACCTGCCGCTGGAACAGCAGCTTCATCCCATCGGGGGAGAAGCTCGCCTCCTCGCCCGCGAGCAGTTCGATTTCGGAGGCACTAGCCGCAAGCCCAAGGGCGCAGCACCCCAGCACGGCGACTCCTGCACGGACGGCGCGCATGGGGTTCCCTACGACCAGTGTCGGAATCACAGTCCTGACGATCACTTCACCCGCGAGGTGATCTTCTCGTGGGCGGCCTTCAGGACGGCCGGATTGTACTTGAGGACCTTGCGGTCGTAGGTCAGGAGGCCGTTGATCTCGATCTCGACGTCCGTCGTCTGCGTGTAGACGCTGCCGCCGAGGCCCTTGGACGCGAGGTCGGCGACCTGGTCCATGAGGCCGAGGTAGGTCTTCTCGAGGCCTTCGCGCGTCTTCGTGTCCTCGATGCCACCATAGCCCCAGCTGCCCTTCGTCGTCTTCCAGAGGTGGCCCTCGACAGGGTGGCCGAGACCGCCGAATTCGCCGAGGAACGACACGCGGCGGTCGTTCACTGCGAACATCTGGGGCCCACGGTACAGATGGGCGTCCACGGCGTCGGCGGCCTCGCAGACGCCGGCGGGCTTGTGCCGCGTCAGCACGCGCTTGTCCCAGGCCTTCCAGCCCTCGGGCAGGAGGTGGCCGCCCTCCCAGTCCCAGCACCCGGAGGGGCCGTTGACGAGACGGGACGGATCATAGCGGCGCACGAAGTCGAGCGTCGAGTGGGTGAGGAATTCGCCGGGCTGCGTCCAGCCCTCGTTGTAGGGCACCCACATCACGATCGAGGGCACGGAGTAGAGGTTGTCCATCAGCTCCTTGAGTTCCTGGCGGTAGAGGCCGTAGCGCTTCGTCGTCGCCGCGAGCACCGGATCCTTCCAGCTGCCGCTGCCGCTCGGCATGTCCTGCAGCACGAGCAGGCCCATCTTGTCGCAGAGCGCGTAGTAGCGCATCGGCTCGACCTTGATGTGCTTGCGCATCATGTTGAAGCCGCAGTCCTTGAGCGTCTGGATGTCGAACGCCATCGCCTCCTCGGAGGGCGGCGTCAGCAGGCCGTCGGGCCACCAGCCCTGGTCCAGCGTGCCGATGATGAAGTAGGGCTTGTTGTTCAGGAAGAAGCGCAGGTAGCCGTCCTTGTCCTTGCCCTTCGAGAACTTGCGCATGCCGAAGTAGCCATCGAAGGCGTCGGCGCCGAACTTCGCCTTGAAGGAGTAGAGGTTCGGAGCCTCGGGACTCCAGAGCTTGAAGTCCTGCGGCATCTTCACGACGACACCCTTCGGCGCGCCGTTCTTCGCCGTGGCGACCTTGCGGCCCTCGGCGTCGAAGACATCGATCTCGACCGGCATCTCGGGCGAGGGTCCGACCGTCTTGAACGTGAAGGAGACCTCGCCCTTGTCGATGTCCGGCACGGCACGGTAGGACTCGACGTAGTTCTCGGCGACCTCCTCCATCCACACCGTCTGCCAGATGCCGGAGACGCGCGTGTAGAAGCAGCCCTGCGGGTTGAAGCTCTGCTTGCCGCGGGAGTTCACGTAATCCTCCGTCGGATCCCACACGCAGAGCGTCAGTTCGTTCTCGCCGGCCTTCACGTAGTCCGTGATGTCGAGCGTGAACGGGTTCTGGCCGCCCTCGTGCGGCACGTCCGTGACCTCCTGGTGGCCGATGAACACCATCGTGCGGAAATCGACCGCGCCGAAGTGGAGGAGAATGCGCTTGCCGGGCTGCGGGTTGCAGGTGATCCTGCGCGTGTACCAGAGGAACTCGTCCGGCTGGATCAGGCGGCCGACGCCCGAGAGCTTCGACTCGATCGCGAACGGCACGAGGATCTTGCCCTCCCAGGCCGTGGGCCGGCCGGGCGTGTTCGTGACGCTCGTCACCGCCCAGTCCCAGGTGCCGTTCAGGTTCGTCCAGTTCGCACGCACCATCTGGGGACGCGGATAATCGCGCCACGCGTTTTCAGGAGTGACCCTTTCGCCCCAGGTCGTCATCATCGCCGCCGCGGCGGCCGCCATCAGAAGTCCCATCTCTTTCCTTTCGATTCCAGGTTCAATTGCCTGCGCATTATAGCAAAATCAAATCCCGGGCATGCCACCGGCGGTTCATTTCGCCTTCTTGGGAGCGAACAGCCGGTCCAGCAGGTGGAGCGGGTTTTTGCTGTACGTCCACTTCGGGTCGTCAAGCGACCCCTTGACGGTGAAATCCAGCAGGGGGCGCGAGACCCAGGAAAGCGCACGCCCCCAGTCCCATTTCAGGAGATTGACGCGCACCGAGAAGTCGAGCTCGTCCGCGACGAGGTCGTACGACCCCGCCCCTGCGACGGAGAGCACGCTCCCCTCGATCAGCATGTTCGACGTGCGGAAGACGCCGTTGGACAGCGTAAAGTCCAGGCGGGAGCGTGTGAAGTCGAGCGTCAGCGGCTTGCCCGAGAGGTGCAGCGTGTCGGACAGGACCTTCGGCAGACCGGCCAGGACCTTGACCTGGACCAGCTTGCCGTCCCGGTATTCGACATGGCCGCCGCCGTTGAGGTGCGCGACCGCGTTGGTCCCGACAAGCCCCGCGAGCTTCACGACGCCATCCAGCCGCCCGTTCATGCCCTCGGACTCCATGCCAAAGGCCTCCGACAGGTCGGCCAGCGGGATGTTCGTGCAGACCAGGTCCACGTCAAAACGCGCCGGCGGCGTCCAGCAGTCGCGGAACGCCAGCACGGCATGGCCGGAGACATCCCCGCCGCGCAGGGATCGGGCCCGGGCCTCGGAGAACGTGACCGTCGTCCCCTTGACGTCGAAGCGCGTCTCCGCGTCGCGCAGGGGGATGTCGAACAACGACCCCGTCCGGAACGCCAGCGTGCCCGCGAGGTCGTTCAGCTGCGGATGGCGGTCCGGCTTGACGGCCAGCCGCCCCTTGAGGGAGACTCGCGGCGGCGCGCCCGTGATGCAGAGGCTTTCAAGCGTCCCGTCGTTCAACGCGTCCGCGATGTCAAGCGCGTTGCTCAGCGAGGTCTCGCTTCGCACGTCGAAGTCCACATAGCCAACGTCGTTCGTATTGACGTAGCGGATGCCGCCGTCCATGTGCGTGCCATCCGCCAGGACGACATCGGAGAGGTTCACATGGATGTCCGCGTTCTGGTAGGTATCGCGCACGAAGACCCGGATGTCCAGGTTGCCGTCCGTGCTCTTCAACGGCACGCCGAGGTAGCGCCCGCCCTGTGGATGGAGGTCGATCGAGAGGTGCAGGTCGTTGTTCCGGAGGTTGACGTCGTACCGGCAGGACGCGGGGATGGGCGGCTCGATGTTCGTGAACGCGTCGATGAACTGGTAGGAATTGGTGATGTCGATCGCGACCAGCATGGGACGCACGTTGTGCTGCCGGACCAGACCATGCACCTCGCCGCGGACCCGCTGGGCCGCGAGGTCCAGCTCCATGCCGCCCTCCAGGGCCATGCGCGCATCCGTATCCGCCAGCTCCATCCGCATGCGCTCCGCGCGCAGCCCGTCCGGCGTCACCTCCACGCGGGGGATGTCGACGTACCGCGGTGCCACGCTGAGGATGTCCGGACGCTCCAGCCGCAGGTAGAACGGACGCAGGAACGGGAGATCCAGGTGGACGGGCTCGTCCACCTCGCGGAAATCGGGTTCGCCCGGATACTCGATGGAGTCGGGGACGTAGTAGCCCTCGGGCAGACGCGGATAGGACAACCCCTCCACCGTCACGCCACGCAACAGACGGGACCGACGCCACGGGAACTGAAGCAGATCAAGGTCGAAATCGACGCGCGCCGCCGACAGCACCAGCTTCTGCGCCTTGTCCTTCTGGTGCGGATGCGCTCGCCGCTTGAGCACGCGCAGATTCCGGACCGTCACGCCGCGCGAGAACCGAAATGAAGCCGAGTCGACCTGGACGACGACACTTGAACAGGAACGGGACAGATACGCCGTGACGCGCGAAAGAACCGGTCGGGGAATCTCCTGCTGGAAGCAGAGCATCTGGACAAGGAGAATGACGGCGAAGACAAGAACCGCAACAAACGAATAAAGAATAATCCGCGCGAAAATCTTGACTGCCATCCTCATTTCGCAAACACCTCTGTGCAATCGAAATGAACCGGATTGGCAGCCCCTAGGAGAGTCGAACTCCTCTTACCTGGATGAGAACCAGATGTCCTAGCCGATAGACGAAGGGGCCACATGATCTTGGTGCACCCGGTGGGAGTCGAACCCACACACCTTGCGGCACAAGAACCTGAATCTTGCGTGTATGCCAATTTCACCACGGGTGCAACGGGGACATAGTATGCCATAAGTTCTGCTCGCCGTCAAGCGGACCGAGGAAAAATTTTTAAATCCTTTTTGATGCACGCATATAGGCGTCAAAACAATCGGGAAATGCCCTATTTCAGAAGATCTGACCAGTCATAGAAGCGCCAGGCATTATGCACGACATCCGCGAAACGGCTCGGATGCGCATCATCCGCGAACAGCGCGGCCCGGCATAGGCGGCGCGGCCGAGGGTCTTTTCAAGGGGCGCCCCGGCCTGCAACGCGCAGGCGCCGAGGGCCGAGACGGCGAACAGGAGGCTCTTCATGGCCTGTTTCCCCGCGGATTCACTTGCCGGTGACGACGAAGGACAGGCGGTAGGTGCGGCCGGCCTTCGGGCAGAACTCGCCATGGGGCTTCGCGCCCCAGCTGTCGTCGCCGCCGACGCCCATCTGCACCGCGTCGATGTTGACGGTCATCGCGTCGCCGGCCTGGATCTGCCACTGGTGCTTCGGACCTTCGAGCGCGGTCTGCGGATACGGCCACACGTTGAAGCCGAAGGACTGGTTCCGGAGCGCCGTGACGGTCACTTCGCGCGCGCCGTTGCCGACGGTCAGCGTCCGCGTGCCCGTGCGGTAGCCCTGTTCGCCCGGCTCGACGTAGTTGTCGGGGTTCAGCCGGTCCGGCAGCAGGCCGAGGTCGCCCTGTGCGTCCGCGACGCCGGCATTCAGCGCGGCCGTGGCGGTCCAGGACCCCATCAGCGCGCCCGTCGCGCGGTCCGGATAGTTCTCGTGCGGCCCCATGCCGTACCAGGAGACCTTCGTATAGTCCTTCGGCAGCGTGAACGTGAGGCCGACGCGCGGGATGTCCGGCAGGCCGGCCGCGGCCGTGAACGTCCAGTCGACCATCAGCGCGCCGCCCGGCAGCTCGGTCTTCACCAGCGTCGCCTTCGAATCGCCGGCGGGCACGGACCACTCCTCCGTGGTCGTCGCCCCCTCGGTCTTCGTGGAGACGAGCTTCGCCCCCGCCCCGGCGTCCTTCCACACCGCAAGGCGCTTCGCGAAGTCGTTGCCCTTGTCGTTGTCGATCGGCGCGCGCCAGAAGTTCATGCGCAGGTCCGCGAGCCGCGGCGCCGCGCCGTTGGACGCGAAGACCTTCTTCACCATCGAACCGCCGAGGGCGAACTGGTCGTGGGCGATCTCCGCGCCCTTCTCGAAGAAGCGCACCGTGAGGAACTTCTCGCCCGGACCGCCCGCGGCGGCCGCGGGGATCTCGACGTCCTTCGACGCGCCGGCCGCGAGGCCGGCGACGTCCAGCGCCCCCTTCGCGGAGACCTGTCCGTCCACGAGCAGCTCCCACGTCCCGGTCACGCCGGCCAGGTCGCGGTAGATGAAGCCGTTGCGCACCGTCACGACGCCGGCGGACTTGAGCGCGGCGTGGACGTTCTGGTACGCGTGCTTGATCTCGAACGCGCCCGGATGCGGGATGCGCAGCGCGTCCACGAAGCCGTTGCAGCAGAAGTTGTCGTCGTTCGGCTTGTCCCCGAAATCGCCGCCGTAGGCCAGCCAGCGGCCGTTCGGGCCGTTGTGCCAGAGGCTCTGGTCGACGAAGTCCCAGATGTAGCCGCCCTGCATGGACGGATACTTCGCGACAAGGTCCCAGTACTTCTGGATGCCGCCGTTCGAGTTGCCCATCGCATGCGCGTACTCGCAGAGGATGAACGGCTTGGGCGGGTTGTTCTTCACGTACGCCTCGCAGTCCCAGGGGCGCGTGTACATCGGGCAGCGGATGTCCGTGAACGCGTTGTCGTGCGCCTGCTCGTACTGCACGGGACGCGTCGCGTCCATCTCGTGCATGAGGCGGTACAGCTTCTCGAAGGCGGGCCCGAAGTCGCTCTCGTTGCCCATCGACCAGACGATGATCGACGGATGGTCGCGGAAGACGCTGACCATGCGGCCGCCGCGTTCGAGGTGCGCGTTCCGCCATTCCGGCAGCTTGGCGAACGAATTGGTCTTGTTGTAGCCCATGTCGTGGGCCTCCATGTTCGCCTCGCACGTCACCCAGATGCCGTGCCTGTCGCAGAGGTCGTACCACGTCGGGTCGTTCGGATAGTGGCTCGTGCGGACGGCGTTGACGTTCAGCTGCTTGAAGACGGCGATGTCCTTCTCCATGTCCGCCTTCGTGCAGGTGTAGCCCGTGGTGGGCATCATCTCGTGGCGGTCCGTGCCCTTCACGAGGATGCGGCGGCCGTTGACGAGCAGGACGGAGTCCTTGATCTCGACCTTGCGGAAACCGATCTTGCGCGCGAAGACGTCCCCGCCCGCCTTCAGGACGAGCGTGTAGAGGTTCGGCGTCTCGCACGTCCACAGCGCGGGCGCCTTGACCGCGATGGACGCCCTCCCGGCCGCGACCGCGACGTCGGCGAAGACCGTGCGGCCCGCGGGGTCCAGCAGCGTCGCCGCGACGGGGGCGTTCCCCGCGACGTCGCAGGCGATCTCCAGCGTCGCGTCCACGTAGGCCGCGTCGAGATCCGTCGTCACGTGGAAGTCGCGCAGGCCGGCCTTCGCCTCGGCGACCAGCCAGACGTCGCGGAAGAGGCCGGAGAGGCGCCAGAAGTCCTGGTCCTCAAGGTAGGAGCCGTCGCAGAACTTGTGGACGACCGCGACGATCTCGTTCGCCTCGCCGGCGGGCTTCAGGTAGGGCGTGAGGTCGAACTCGGCCGGCAGGCGGCTGTCCTCGGAGTAGCCGACGTCGTGTCCGTTCACGCGCAGTTCGAGCGCGGAGGAGACGCCGCCGAAATGGACGACGACGCGGCGGCCCGCCCACTCGGCGGGCGTCGTGAACGTGCGCGAATAGGTGCCGATCGGCTCGCGGAACGCATGGGACGTGAAGTCCTTCGGCGGCTCCGTCGTCGCCACCGGCGGCGTCTTCGCGTGCGGGTACTTGATGTTCGTGTAGAGCGGCGGGTCGTAGCCGCGGTCCTCGGCCGCGCCCACCACCTGCCAGCAGGACGGCACCTGGATGCGGTCCTTCTTCGGGGCGGGATCGGACGGCGACTTCCGGAACTCGAAGTTCCACTCGCCGTTCAGCGACAGCACGTAGGGGGACGTCGCGCGCTCCGCGTCCAGCGCGGCGATGGCCAGCGCCGTGTCGACCGTGCGGCACGGCACGAGAATGCTGCGGGCGGGCAGGCGGTTGATGGCGTTGACCTCGGGGTCTTCCCAGGGCGGGGCGGCGAAAAGGGCCGTGGCGCAGAACGCCGAGGCGAGAAAGAGATGCTTCATGGAACAGGTCTCCAGTACGTGGTTAAACCGTGAATTCGCATTTTAGCAAAAACGATGGACACCGTCTTCGCAAAACGAAAAAGGAGGACGGCGCCGTCCGGCGCCGTCCTCTTCCGCGCGCCCGGGGGCGGCGCGCGTTCCGGGAGCGGAAGCCCCTTACAGGAACTTCCTGTTGAGCTCGAAGCCGAAGTCCTTCGCGATCTGCTTGAGCTGCTTCACCTGGATCGCGCTCTTCTTCATCGCGCCCGTGGACTGCGCGCGGATGCGGATCTCGGCGGCCTTCTCGACCGTGTCCATCAGGCCGAAGCAGCGGTCGAAGTCCTTGCCCGAGACGAACAGGCCATGGTGGACCCAGACGACGATGTTGTAGTCCTTCATGAGCTTGGAGGTCGCGGTGGCGATCGGACCCTTGCCCGGCACCATCCACGGCACGACGCCGACGCCCTCGGGGAAGATCACCGGGCACTCGGTCATGATCTCCCACAGCGCGCGCGTGAAGGCCTTGTCCGTGGGCGGAAGGACGAACGTGAGCGCGATGAGGTTGACCGGGTGCGCGTGGTAGATTACGCGGTGCTCGCCACCCGTCATCTCCAGCTTGACCTCGTGGTTCTTGAGGTGGCTCGGGAACTCGCTCGTCGGGCGGCCGCCGTTGTCGAGGCCCCACCAGATGCGGTACTTCGTACCGGTCTTGTCGATCTCGACGATGCCGAACGCGTTCTCGGGGTTGCGCATGACGTTGCGCATGTAGCCCGTCGTGCGCGTGACCATGAAGAACTCGCCGGCCAGCTTCGGGACGCTCTCGTAGATCTCCTGCCAGTCGCCGGCGGGCTTCTTCTGGACCTTCTTGACGTTGGCGGCCTCGTCCTTCGTGAGACGGTAGCTGAGGTTGCCGCCGTTCATTTCGTGCCAGCCCTTGTCCACGCCGTCCTGGGCGATCTGCATGAAGCCCTTCGTGCAGGGCATGTCGAGAATCTTCATCTTGCTTGGCCTTTCCTTGCTTTGAAACCGGGGACGGCGGCGCCGAAACGCCCGCACCCGCCGGCAATTATACCACAACCCGCGCGCGGGGTGCCATGTTTCACGTCCTTCGCCCGCGCGAACGCCTCCCGGCGTGCAGAAGGGCTCGGTGATCCTCGTCCGCTAGCGGAAGAGGATCACGAACCCGCCGCCGCGGCGCACGGTCAGCACGCCCGTGCCGACGAAGCGCGTGTCGTCCCTGTGCGCGGCCGCGCTCTGCGAGGAACCGTACGTGCCGGGCGCGCACGGCACGTCCTTGTCGTCGACGAAGAGGTACTGCACGGCCTGCTCGACGCCGGCATCCAGCTGGATCTTCCCGGTCGAACCGGCCGGGAAGCGGAGGTCCGCCTGCTCGTTCAGCGCCTTGCTCGCGGCAAGCTGCAGCGTGCCGCCCTTCACCACCACGTTCGTCGTGCCGCCCAGCGCGCCCAGGACGGACGCCTTCAGCAGGCCGGCCTCGACCGTCGTCGTGCCCGTGAACGCGTTCGTGCCGTCGAGCGTGAAGCTCTTCGCGCCCTTCTTCACGAGCGACAGCGGCCCGCGGATGTAGCTGAAGCCGTACGAGCTGCCCCAGACGGTGTCGCTCCGCTGGTCGAGCGTGAGCGTCGCGGGCTTGTCCGCAGGCGTGCTGACGACGCGCGTGCTGTTCGGTCCCGCGTAGACCGTCTGGACCTCGCGCAGGCCACACAGCGTCTGGTCGAAGCCGTCCAGATTGAACGCGACGTGTGCGCTCGCGCTTCCCTTGCCCAGGGACATCTGCGCGTTCGTGCACCAGCCGTTCGCCCCGCCGAGCTGGACCGTGCCCTGCACGCAGGTTGTGTCGCCATACGCGTTGCTCGGACAGAAGAGGACGACCGTGCCCGCGTCGTCGCGGCCGAGGCCGCTGGGCGTCTCGATGCGGCTGTGCACGTGGATCGTGCCGCCGCCGCGGAAGGAGAAGCCCGTCGGTCCCGTGATCACGTTCGTGCCGCCCGGCCGTCCGATCACGAGGGTGCCGCCGTCGCTGCGGAAGTACTGCTGGGCCTTGTTGGCGATGCCCTGCAGCTCGACGTCGCCGTACCAGGACCCCGCGCCGCCGTCATTCGCCTTGAAGAGGAAGGCGCGGTAGTTGCCCGGCGCCGTGCCGAAGACGAAGCGGACGTCCTCGACCACCGTGTCCCTGCGCAGCGCAAGGAACGTGCAGGTGTCGTAGTCCGAAGCGTAGCCCGTGACCGTGATTGCGCTCGCATAGCCAAGCGGCCGGGTGCCCCAGAGATTCAGCGAGACGTCGCCCTTCCCCGTGTGGCCGCCCGTCGTCACGTAGTTCACCGTGCCGCGGAACGTGTTCGGACCGCGCAGGTTGTGGTTGCCGTAGCCGAACGTCAGCGTGACGGCGTCACCCGCGATCACGCTGTCGGCGGCCTGGTCGAACACGGCGTTGTGCGCGATGTCGAAGGACGAGTCCCGCACCGAGCCCTTGAGGACGAGTTTGCCCTCCTTCACTTCGGTCGGCATCTGGTAGGCGTGGCTGCCCTCGAGCGTGAGCGTCGACGCGCCGGCCTTCACGACGCCGCAGAAGCCCGTGATCGAGCCCGTGCCGCCGAGCGTGTAGTTGGCCGTCTCGGAACTGACACTGACGCCGGACGGCGCGACGTTCCCGGAAATCTCCACGTTCGTCTCCGTCCCGGCGTCCGTGAACGACACGGCGTCGCCGTCCGTGAACGTCGCGGCCGCACCGTCCGCAAGCCAGTTCTCGGTGGACGCGTCCCAGGCGTTCCCCTGCGCGCCGCTCCAGACGAGACTGCGCGCGGCGGGTTCCTTCACGTAGAGCACGAGCCGGTTCCCCTGCACGGCGAGCGTGCTGCCCTCCGGCGCCCCGGGGGCGAGCGTGAAGGACGGCGCCAACAGGTTCGCGGCCTCGATGAGCGTGTAGACGCCGGGCTTGGCCACGCCATTCGCCGTCACCGCGACCTGGATGCCCGGACCGCTGCAGGTGACGTCGCCGGTCGAACGCACGCAGTCGTTCGTGCCGTCTCCGAGGCGGATGTGGAGCGTGCTGGTGGCGTTGAGGCGCAGGCGCGCGGGGCCGAAGTTCAGCGTGCCGATCGCGTCCGCATGACCGGGGGCGAGGTGTCCGCCCATCGCGATCTGCGTCGTGCCGTACACCGTGCCCGTGCCGCCCAGGTACGTGTCCTTGCCGACCGAGACCTTGGGGCCGTCGTACCCCGTGCCGTCGGAAATCGAACCGTCGATGTCGAGACGGCCGGCGACGACGTTCACGCGGCCCGTCGACGTGCTCGCGCCCGTCAGCGTCCAGGTACCCGCCTGTTCCTTCTCAATGCTGAGGTTGTCCGTGAGCGGCGCCGCGAACACGCCGTCGCCCGCGCCGCCAACCCAGAGCCAGGGGGCGTTGTGGGCTTCGTAGGCCGCGCTCTTGGACTGCGTCAGCGCGCCGTCGAACGTGACGCACGTGCCCGCCGTCTCGTTGCGCAGCCGGCCGCCGTAGCGCGCCGTCGTGTAGTTGCCGTTCGTGGCCACCATGATCATGAGGTCGCGGTTGCAGTTCGTGCTCGTCGTGCCGTTGTAGAAGATCGCGCCGGTCGTGGGGTAGTTCTGCTGACCGAACTGAATGGAGTTGCCCGCACCCAAACCGGACGGCAGCCCTTTGTCGGCGATCGTCCCGCGGAAGGTGCCGTCGCTCATTTCAAGGGTCGTGGACGAACCGAGCAGATATTCGTTCGTGGGGCAGAGCATGTTCACGACGCCGTTGTCGGTGCGGCCGAACTTGCCCGTGAACGTGCTCGGGATGGGTACGTGCACGTTGAACGTGATCGCGCCGCGCCAGGTGCAGGACTTTCCCGTCAGCGCGCCGTGCAGGTCGACCTTCACGCCGGGCTGCATCGAGCCGCGGAAGAAGCCGTTCAGATAGAACGGACGGTCCGTCGAATAGGCCGCGGCGGCGTTGGACTGGGTCTCCATGTACAACGTGCCGGAGGAGAGCTTGATCTGCGCGTTCTCCTCCGCCGGCGCGCCGAACGAGCTCGCCTCGCCGATGTTCGCGAGCGTGTAGAACCAGAGCTCGCCGCCCGCGCACTCCGTCGTGCCGGCATAGGTGTTCGCCTGGTTGTAGAGACGAAACTTGCCGTTTCCCGTCTTCTTGATGCCGCCGGCACCCGAGACGACGCCCTTGAGATAGACGTCCTTGCCGTTCGCCACGTCGACGGCCATCACGCCCGGGCCGATTTCGAAGTTCTCGGTGATGTTCTTCGCGTCCGCGGTGAACTTGGCCGTGTCGCCGCCGGTCGGATAGCCGGCGCCGCCCCAGTTGGCCTTGTCCGTCCACTTCGTCGCGTCGCCCGCGCCCGTCCAGGTGTACGTCGCCGCGCCGGCCGCCAGCGCCGCGCATCCAAACAGTCCGACAAGTACATGTCTCATGGCAAATCTCCCTTGATGGCCGCCATTCTAGCAAACATGCAAGCCAGCCACAACTGCAGCGCGCGGGAAAAGGAAAGGACGCGGGGCGAACCCCGCGTCCTCCTGATCAGAATCTCGGCTTGCGCCGGGAATCCTTACATGTCCATGCCGGGCTGGCCGCCATGACCGCCGCAGCCGCATTCCTTCTTCTCGGGAATGTCGGTGACCATGCAGTCCGTCGTCAGCAGCAGGCCCGCGATGGACGCCGCGTTCTGCAGCGCCGTGCGCGTGACCTTGGCCGGATCGACGACGCCGCACTTGAGCAGGTCGGCGTACTCGCCCGTGCGGACGTTGTAGCCGTTGGAGCCCTTGTCGGCCTTGACCTTCGCGATCACGAGCGCGGCCTCCTGGCCGGCGTTGTTCACGAGCTTGCGGAGCGGGGCCTCGATCGCGCGGGCGACGATGGACGCGCCGACCTTCTCGTCGCCGGCGAGGTCGAGCGTCTCGATCACCTTCTGGCAGCGCAGGTACGCCACGCCGCCGCCCGGGACGATGCCCTCCTCGACGGCCGCGCGGGTCGCGTGGAGCGCGTCGTCGACGCGGTCCTTCTTCTCCTTCATCGCGGCTTCCGTCGCGGCGCCGACCTTGATGATCGCCACGCCGCCGGCGAGCTTCGCCAGGCGCTCCTGCAGCTTCTCGCGGTCGTAGTCGGAGGAGGTCTCCTCGATCTGCTTCTTGATGATCGCGACGCGGCTGGAGATGTCGGCGGACTTGCCCTGGCCCTGGACGATCGTCGTGTTGTCCTTGTCGACCGTGACCTTCTTGGCCTTGCCGAGCATGTCAACCGTGACGTTCTCGAGCTTGATGCCGATGTCCTCGGAGATCAGCTTGCCGCCCGTCAGGATCGCGATGTCCTCGAGGATCGCCTTCCGGCGGTCGCCGAAGCCCGGCGCCTTGACGGCGCAGACCTGGAAGGAGCCGCGCAGCTTGTTCACGACGAGCGTCGCGAGCGCCTCGCCCTCGACGTCCTCCGCGATGATCATGAGCGGCTTGCCCGTCTTGGCGACGGCCTGCAGCAGCGGCAGCATGTCCTGGAGGTTCGAGATCTTCTTCTCGAAGAGGAGGATGTAGGGGTTCTCGAGGACGCACTCCATGCTCTCGGGATCCGTCACGAAGTACGGGGAGAGGTAGCCCTTGTCGAACTGCATGCCCTCGACGACGTCGAGCGTGGTCTCGAGCGTCTTCGCCTCTTCGACCGTGATCGTGCCGTCCTTGCCGACCTTGTCCATCGCCTCGGAGATGATGTCGCCGATCTCGGACTCGCCGTTCGCGGACAGCGTCGCGACCTGGGCGATCTCCTCGGCGCTCTTCACCTTCTTCGCGAGCTTGGCGATCGCGTCGACGACGGCGGCCGTCGCCTGGTCGATGCCGCGCTTGAGGGCCATCGGGTTCGCGCCGGCCGTGATGTTCTTCAGGCCTTCGCGATAGACCGCCTCCGCGAGGAGCGTGGCCGTCGTCGTGCCGTCGCCCGCGACGTCGTTCGTCTTGCTGGCGACTTCGCGCACCATCTGGGCGCCCATGTTCTCGAAGGGATCCTCGAGCTCGATCTCCTTGGCGACCGTGACGCCGTCCTTGGTGATCTGCGGGGAGCCGAACTTCTTGTCCAGGATCACGTTGCGGCCGGACGGGCCCAGCGTGCTCGTGACCGCGGCGCTGAGCTTCTCAACGCCCGCGAGGATCTTCTGACGCGCATCGGCGTCGAACTTGATCTGCTTAGCCATGACTTGACTTCCTTTAGCTTAAATTGCGTATGTTGGCCGAGGTCGAGGTCGAAGGTCGGGGATTCCGGTCCCGGAACCTAGACCGAGGAGCTGGACCTAGACCTGCATCCTTACTTCTCGAACACGCCGAGCAGGTCCTCTTCGCGGACGAGCTGCAGCTTCTGGTCGCCGATCTTGACTTCCGTGCCGCCGTACTTCGGCAGCAGGACCTCGTCGCCGACCTTCACGTCGAACGCGACTTCCTTGTGGTCCTTGTCGTACTTCTTGCCGAGCGCGATCACCTTGCCCTTGATCGGCTTCTCCTTCGCGGCGTCGGGGATGTAGATACCGCCGACCATCTGCTCTTTTTCTTCAGCCGGTTCGACGAGAACGCGGTCACCGAGGGGTCTAACCTTCATCTTTGGTCTCCTTTTTCTTGGAATCGTTTTACGAAATCAGCCTTACTTCATCGTGTAGTCCGCATCGACGGCGTCGTCGTTCGGATTCTTCTTCGGGGG
>JAEDMN010000182.1 GCA_016302985.1 Kiritimatiellia bacterium
GTTATG
Source organism: Kiritimatiellia bacterium (assembly GCA_016302985.1). Classification (GTDB taxonomy): domain Bacteria; phylum Verrucomicrobiota; class Kiritimatiellia; order RFP12; family UBA1067; genus RUG572. The sequence continues at coordinate 7 of JAEDMN010000182.1, forward strand.
GGTTATGGGTTACGGGTTATGGGTTATGGGTTCTTTCAACTTTATGTAATGGTCCCGGAACCGTTTTTACACTTGTTGTAATGGACAGGCCGGTGCGTGTGCCATATCTCGCAGAATGGCGGGGCGGAGCCGAAAAGGCCGGGAGCCGGCGCCCGTGGCACGGTTCGTGCTTCAACCTGGTCTCGGTACAGTCCGTACCAAGGAGACTACGATGCAGGACTACAGCGAGAAATGGAAGGCGGAGCGGGAACGGGCGGCGTTCCTCGTGCTGGCGGACGGGACGGTTTTCCGGGGCGTCGCCTTCGGCGCCCGGCAGGACAGGTTGGGCGAAGCCGTCTTCAACACCGGCATGAGCGGCTACCAGGAGATTCTCACCGACCCCTCCTACGCAGGGCAGTTCGTCGCCCTCACCACCGCCGAAATCGGCAACTACGGAGTCAACCCCGAGGACGTGGAGTCCCGGGGGCTTTTTCTATCGGGACTCGTGGTCAACGACCTCACGGAACCTTCGAACTACCGGTCGACGGAGTCCGTCGACGCCTACCTGGCGCGGAACGGCGTGCCGGGAATCTACGGCGTCGACGTGCGCGCGCTGACGCTGCACCTGCGCGACCACGGCAGCCAGCGGGCCTGGCTGCACGTCTCGGGCGAGCCGATGGACCCGGCCGAGGGTGCGAAGCGGGCGCAGGCGTGGGAGGGTCTGGACGGGCAGGACTACGCGGCGAAGGTGAGCTGCGCGGAGTTCTACGAGTTCGCGCCGTGCCGGTCGCGCGCGCCGGAATCGGCGAAGCGTCCGCTGGTCGTCTGCTACGACTTCGGCGTGAAGACGAACATCCTGCGCAACCTCGCGGCGTTCGCGCGCGTCGTCGTCGTGCCGGCGAAGACGCCGGCGGAATCGGTGCGGGCGATGAAGCCGGACGGCGTGTTCCTCTCGAACGGCCCGGCGGACCCGGCCGCGCTGCCCTACGCCGCGGCGAACATCCGCGACATCCTCGGCCTCGACGGGAAGCACGCGCCGATCCCGACGATGGGCATCTGCCTCGGGCACCAGCTGCTCTCGATCGCCTGCGGCGCGAAGACGGGCCGCCTGAAGTTCGGCCACCATGGCTGCAACCATCCCGTGAAGAACCTCGCGACGGGGCACGTGGAGATCACGAGCCAGAACCACAACTTCGCCGTGCAGGACGCGAGCATGCCCGACTGCCTCGAGGTCACGCACGTCAACCTGAACGACCACACGATCGAGGGCGTGCGGCACCGCACGCTGCCGGCCTTCTCGGTGCAGTACCATCCGGAGAGCTGCCCGGGTCCGCACGACTCGAAGTATCTGTTCGACGCATTCAGAAAGCTGATTGGGGGCTGAGATGAAGAAGAATCCGGTCAAGTACGTGTTCATCACCGGCGGCGTCGTGAGCTCGCTCGGCAAGGGCATCACGTCCGCGTCGCTCGCGCTGCTGCTGAAGAGCCGCGGCTACAGGGTCTTCATGCAGAAGCTCGACCCCTACCTGAACGTGGATCCCGGGACGATGAGCCCGTACCAGCACGGCGAGGTGTTCGTGACGGACGACGGGGCGGAGACGGACCTCGACCTCGGCCACTACGAGCGCTTCGCGGGCGTGACGTGCTCGAAGGCGTCCAACTACACCTCCGGCCGCATCTACTCCGCCGTGCTGGCGCGCGAGCGGGCGGGCGGCTACCTCGGGGGCACGGTGCAGGTGGTGCCGCACATCACGAACGAGATCAAGGACGCGATCCGGTCCGCCGGCGAGCACGACTGCGACATCGTCCTCTGCGAGATCGGCGGCGTCTCGGGCGACATCGAGAGCCTGCCGTTCCTCGAGGCGGCGCGCCAGTTCCGCTTCGAGCACGGGTTCGACAACACGTGCTTCGTGCACCTCACGCTGGTGCCGTACCTCAAGGCCGCGGGCGAGCTGAAGACGAAGCCCTCGCAGCATTCGGTCGGGCAGCTGCGCGCGATCGGCATCATCCCGGACATCCTCGTGTGCCGCACGGAGATGCCGATCCCGCAGGACCATCTCGACAAGCTCGCGCTCTTCTGCAACGTGCGCCCCGAGCGCGTGATCGAGGAGCAGGACGTGAGCGACTCGGTGTACGCGATTCCGCGGCAGCTGCGCAGGCAGGGGCTGGACGAGGAGGTGCTGAAGCAGCTGCACCTCGACATCTGGCCGGTGAAGCACACGGTCTGGGACAGCCTCGTGAAGAAGGCGACCGAGCCGAAGGGGTCCTGCACGATCGCGCTCGTCGGCAAGTACATCGCGATCCGTGACGCGTACAAGAGCGTCCACGAGGCGCTCCACCACGCCGGGATGGCGCACGACGCGAAGGTGCACGTGAAGTGCGTCGAGGCGGAGGAGCTCGAGAAGGACCTCTCGCTGCTGAAGGACGTGGACGGCATCCTCGTGCCGGGCGGCTTCGGCAGCCGCGGCGTGCCGGGCAAGTGCGTGGCGATCAGGTACGCCCGCGAGAAGAAGATCCCGTTCCTCGGCATCTGCCTCGGCATGCAGTGCACGGTCATCGAGTACGCGCGGGACGTGCTCGGCTGGGCCGACGCGAACTCCACCGAGTTCGACGAGAAGACGGCGCACCCGGTGATCGACCTCATGGAGGAGCAGAAGGGCGTCACGGCGAAGGGCGGCACGATGCGCCTCGGCGCGTACCCGTGCGTGCTGAAGCCGGGCACGCTGGCGGCGAAGCTCTACAAGGACTACGACCTGCCGACCCTCGACGGGAAGAAGCCCGCGCCCGGGACGATCAGCGAGCGCCACCGGCACCGCTACGAGTTCGCGCTCGGCACGGAGATGCAGAAGGCGGTCGAGAAGGCCGGGCTCAAGGTGAGCGGCACGTCGCCGGACGGCCGCCTCGCGGAAATCGTCGAGCTGCCGGGCCACCCCTATTTCATCGCGGGGCAGTTCCATCCCGAGTTCAAGAGCCGGCCGACGACGCCGCATCCGCTCTTCGACGGCCTCGTCGCGGCCGCGCTGAAGCAGAAGGAAGGGGCGGGCGCCGGAAAGGCGAAGCGCGCCCCGCGGAAGACCGCCCGCCGCTGACGTTCAACCTTCCAACCTATCAACCTTTCAACGTTTCAACTTTTCAACCATGAAGCGTACCGACATCAAGAAGATCATGCTGATCGGCGCGGGGCCGATCGTCATCGGGCAGGGCTGCGAGTTCGACTACTCCGGCGTGCAGGCGTGCAAGGTCCTGAAGGCCGAGGGCTACGAGGTGGTGCTCATCAACTCGAACCCGGCGACCATCATGACGGACCCGGAGATGGCGCCGCACACGTACATCGAGCCGATCACGCCCGAGGCCATCCACGAGATCATCCGCCGCGAGCGTCCGGACGCCCTCCTGCCGACGCTCGGCGGCCAGACGGCGCTGAACGCGGCGATGGAGGTCGCCCGGCGCGGCATCCTGCGCCGCTACAACGTCGAGATGATCGGCGCGGACGCGGACGCCATCGCGCGCGCCGAGGACCGGGAGCTCTTCAAGGAGGCCATGCTCGGCCTCGGCCTCGACATGCCCGTCTCCGTCAGCTGCCACACGCTGGCCGAGGCGCAGGCGGCCGCCGCGAAGATCGGCACCTGGCCGCTGATCATCCGCCCCGGCTTCACGCTCGGCGGCACGGGCGGCGGCATCGCGCACGACGCGGAGGAGTTCGAGACGATCGTCCGGCGCGGCCTCGACGCGTCGCTCAATTCCGAAGTCCTGATCGAGGAGTCCCTCCTCGGCTGGAAGGAATACGAGATGGAGGTCATGCGCGACCGCAAGGGCAACGGCGTGATCGTCTGCTCCATCGAGAACGTGGACCCCATGGGCATCCACACGGGCGACTCCATCACCGTCGCGCCGATCCAGACGCTGACGGACCGCGAATACCAGGCGATGCGCGACGACTCGCTCGCCGTGCTGGACGCCATCGGCATCTCGACGGGCGGTTCGAACGTGCAGTGGGCGGTCAACCCGCAGACGGGCCGGCGCATCATCATCGAGATGAACCCGCGCGTCAGCCGCTCCTCCGCGCTCGCCTCGAAGGCGACGGGCTTCCCGATCGCGAAGATCGCGGCGCTGCTCGCCGTCGGGTACACGCTGGACGAGCTGCGGAACGACATCACGCGCGAGACGCCGAGCTGCTTCGAGCCGGCGCTGGACTACGTGGTCGTGAAGGTGCCGCGCTTCACCTTCGAGAAGTTCCCGGCGGCGGACCCGCACCTCGGCACGCAGATGAAGTCCGTCGGCGAGGCGATGTCCATCGGCCGCAGCTTCAAGGAGGCCTTCCAGAAGGCGCTCCGTTCGCTCGAGACGAAGCACATGGGCTTCGGCGCGGACGAGAAGAACGAGATGTTCTTCCCCGTGCTCGACCACGCGCAGTGGGACGCCGTGCGCACGATGGAGTGGAACGACGAGGAGCTCGCCGAGGCGCTGGCGCATCCGGGCGCGGACCGCATCTTCCAGCTGCACGAGGCGCTGCGCCGCGGCTGGACGGTCGAGCACCTGTTCGAGCTCACGAAGATCGACCGCTGGTTCCTGCGCCACTTCGCGGAGCTGCGCGCGTTCGAGTCCGTCATCGAGGCCTGCGGCACGGTCGCGGGCTTCTTCAAGGACCCCGCCCTTGCCGCGCAGGCGAAGGCGATGGGCTTCAGCGACGCCCAGATCGCCTACCTGCTGAAGGCGAAGGAGACCGAGGTGTGCGCGGCCCGCCGGGCCGCCGGGCTGCGCCCCCGCTTCGGCGCGGTCGACACGTGCGCGGGCGAGTTCAAGGCGGTGACGCCGTACTACTACTCGACGCACGCGCTCTCCGAGGCGGCGCCCGAGCCGCCGATTCCCTCGACGAAGAGGAAGATCATGGTGCTGGGCGGCGGTCCGAACCGCATCGGCCAGGGCATCGAGTTCGACTACTGCTGCTGCCACGCGGCGTTCGCGCTGCGGAAGCGGGGGTACGAGGTGGTCATGGTCAACTCGAACCCCGAGACGGTGTCGACGGACTACGACACGTCGGACAAGCTCTACTTCGAGCCGCTCACGCTCGAGGACGTGATGGAGATCTACGACCGCGAGGCCTGCGACGGCGTGATCGTGCAGTTCGGCGGCCAGACCCCGCTCAACCTCGCGCAGCGCCTGCGGGCGTCCGGCGCGAACGTCATCGGCACGTCCCCGGACGACATTGACCGCGCGGAGGACCGCGACTTCTTCAAGGCGCTCGTCGCCGAGGTCGGGATGAAGCAGCCGCCGAGCGGCATCGCGCACACCGTCGCGGAGGCGGTCGCGTGCGCCGAGAAGATCGGCTATCCCGTGCTGGTGCGCCCGAGCTTCGTGCTGGGCGGCCGCGGCATGGCGATCGTCTACAAGGAGCAGCACCTCGTGCAGTACGTCGAGGAGGCGGTGCGCGCCTCCGAGGGCAAGCCGATCCTCATCGACAAGTTCCTCGAGCACGCGATCGAGCTGGACGTGGACTGCATCTCGGACGGCGAGACGACGGTCGTCGGCGCCATCCTCGAGCACGTCGAGCCCGCGGGCTGCCACTCCGGCGACTCCGCGTCCATCACGCCGCCGATGTCCCTCTCGGAGAAGACCCTGGCCGAGGTGCGCCGCTACGCGCACGCGTTCGCGAGCCGCCTGCACGTCTGCGGCCTCATGAACCTGCAGCTCGCGGTGAAGGACGACGAGCTCTGGATGATCGAGGTCAATCCGCGCGCCTCGCGCACGATTCCGTTCGTCTCCAAGGCGATCGGCGTGCCGCTCGCGGGCTACGCCGCGCGTTGCATGGCCGGCGAGAAGCTGAAGGACATCGGGTTCACCGAGGAGGTCGCGCTGCCGTACACCGCGGTCAAGGAGGCGGTCTTCCCGTTCGTGAAGTTCCCGGGCGTCGACGTCACGCTCACGCCCGAGATGAAGTCCACGGGCGAGGTGATGGCGATCGACATCGACCGCGACATCGCCTTCTTCAAGAGCCAGCTCGCGTCCGGCAGCCATCTGCCGTCGAAGGGCAACGTCTTCCTCGCGGTCAAGGACGAGGACAAGGACGGCGTCGTGCCGCTCGCGCGCAAGCTCGCGGAGATGGGCTTCGGGATCTACGCGACCCGCGGCACCTCCACGCGCCTCTGGGACGAGGGCATCCAGACGCAGGCGATCTACCGCATCAGCCGCGGCCGCCCGAACGTGCTGGACCTCATCCGCGAGAAGCAGGTGGACTGGATCGTCAACACGTCCGAACCCGGCGCCGAGGCGATGCTCGACGACGTGAAGATGCGCTCGTCGGCCATCATCCACGGCATCCCGATCAGCACGACGCTCGCGGGCTTCGCGGCCTCGCTCTCCGGCCTCGACGACTACGAGCGCTTCGGCGAACTCTCGGTCTGCACGCTCCAGGAATACCACCGCAAGCTGAAGATGGTCAACGCCTGAGCCGGTTCGGCGCCTGGGCGGCTGGCCTTCAACCGCGGACAGACGGACTGACACCGGCCGACACGGACAGGGGGCGCCCAGGGTTGCGCGCCGGCCC
>JAEDMN010000183.1 GCA_016302985.1 Kiritimatiellia bacterium
GAACCTTGATCTGCGCGACTTGGATCACACGGGGAGGACGGCGCGGAGAAATCGGACGCCTGCAACCGCGCCTGTGCTATAATATGCTCCATGAAACGGAGCACATTCTTCTTCTTTGCGGCTGCGGTGGCGGCCGTCACCGCGTTCTCGGCCGAGTTCGAGCGCATCGTCCGGCCCGCCCGCTACACGCGCGGAAACACGGGCATCTTCGCGGTGCAGCCAATCGACACGGCGGCCTGGCTGACGCATCCCGACATCGCCGGCGAGATGCTGCAGATCCCGATGCCGCGCGTCGTGCGCTTCCGGAAGGCGTTCACGTCCGACGGCTCGCCCCTTGAATTCGACGTGACGGCGGACGAGCGCTTCCTGCTCACGCTGGACGGACAGTTCGTCTCGCGCGGACCGCACCGCGGCACGGTCGAGAACTGGACGTACCAGAGCTATCGCGTGAAGCTGCCCGCGGGCGAGCACGTGCTGGAGGCGACGGTGTGGAAGGTGGGCGCAGCCGCGCCGCTCGCCCAGCTGTCCTACCGGCTCGGTTTCTGCCTCAAGGCCGAGGGCGCCTACGACGCCCAGCTCACGACGGGCAAGGCGGACTGGCAGGTCGGCGCGGTCACGGGACTGAGGTCCATCGGCCCGAGCGGCGGCGCGTTCGGCGTCGGCGCCGGCTTCGAGATGACCGGCACGGGCATTTACGACTTCAAGCCGGGGCAGTGGCTCAAGCCCGCCGTCGTGCGCGGGCCGATGGGCAATCTGGGCAAATGGGGCATCCGCGAGAAGGGCTGGATGCTGTTCCCGAGCCAGCTGCCGGACCAGACCGAGGACCGCGTGCGGCCCGGAAGGTTCGTCACGGGCGGCGCGATGAAGTTCCCGTTCACGGTGCCCGCGGGCGAGAAGCGGACGATCCTGTGGGACCTCGACCGCTACATCTGCGCCTATCCCGAGGCCGTGGTGAAGGGCGGCAAGGGCGGCCGGATGTCCTGGGGCTGGGCCGAGGCGCTGCGGGGCCCGTCGAAGGATCCGAAGATCAAGGGCAACTACAAGGGCAACCGCAGCGAGTGGGAGGGTAAGTCCTTCGACGGCTTCACGGACCGGATGGTCTTCGACGGACGCGACCGCGCCGTCTTCCAGCCGCCGTGGTTCCGCTGTGGCCGCTGGTGCCAGCTCGTGATCGAAGCGGGCGCCGAGCCGGTGACGGTCGAGGACCTGTCGCTCATCGAGAGCCGCTATCCGCTCGAATGCACGAGCGCGTTCACGGCGCCGGAGGACCCCGAGCTCGCGGGCGTGCAGCGCATCTCCACGCGCTCCATGCAGATGTGCTGCCACGAGATGCTCTTCGACTGCCCCTACTACGAGCAGCAGATGTACCCCGGCGACACGCGCGTGCAGCTGAACGTCATCTCCTCGATGACGGCCGACGACGCGATCATCCGCCGCGCGATCGAGATCTACGACCTCAACCGCCGCGACGACGGCAACGTGCCGTTCAACTTCCCGACGACGGGCACGCAGGAGGGCGCGGCCTACACGCTCTGCTACCTCGGCATGTACCCGGACTACCTGATGAACCACGCGAACCGGGAGTGGCTGCGCTGCCGTCTGCCGGGCCTGCGCGACACGCTGAGCGGATTCGAGGTCTACGAGCGGGCGGAGGACGGCCTGCTGGCGAACCTGCCGGGCTGGAGCTTCATGGACTGGGTGCCGCGCAAGGGCTGGGAGGGCGGCTGGGCGCCGGGCTCGAAGACGGGTGCGCCGAACGCCGAACTGAACCTCTTCTACCTCGCGGCCCTGCAGGGCGCGGCGCAGGTCGAGGAGGCGTTCGGAAACATGCACCTCGCGGCGCACTGGCGCGCGAAGGCGGAGGCGCTGAAGCCGGCGATCGTGAAGGCGTTCTTCGTCGAGGACCGCGGGCTGTTCGCGTCCGACGCGGACCGCACCGTCTTCTCCGAGCACGCGCAGTGCCTGGCGCTGCTGACGGACGTCTTCACGGGCGCCCGCGCGCAGGCGCTCTTCGCGAAGCTCGTTTCCGAGGACCTCTGCCCGACGAGCGTCTACTTCTCGTACTACCTGTTCGAGACGTACTTCAAGTTCGGCCGCGCGGACCTCTTCCTGAAGCGGCTGGACATGTGGAAGGGCTACGTGAAGCTCGGCGCGACGACCTGCCTCGAGGAGCCCGAGTATCCCGGGCACGACTCGCGCAGCGACTGCCATGCGTGGGGCGCGCACCCGCTCTGGTTCCTCCGCACGGGCGTGGCGGGCATCCGCAGCGCGGCGCCGTTCTTCGCGCGCGTGAAGGTCGCGCCGCAGCCGGGCGCGCTCAAGTCGCTGCAGGCGTCCTACCCGCACCCCTCGGGGAGGATGATCGAAGTCGACCTCAAGTTCGCGGACGGGAAGGCGACGGGCACGGTGACGACGCCGGTCGCGGGCACGTTCGAGTTCGGCGGGATGAAGAAGGACCTCGTCCCCGGCGTCAACGTGCTGAACTGAAGAGGGTGTCGCCCTCGACGCGGTCGACCACGACCGAAACCAGGCTCCGCCGTTCGGCGGGGCCTTTCAGCTTGCAGGGCAGGTACTCGGCCGTCCAGCCGTGGAGGCCGTCCTTCTCCACGCAGACCTCGACGGCCTGGCCGAGGAACGTCCGGGCGAAGGCCGCGCGCTGCGCGCGGCCGAGCGCCTCCAGCTCATGGGCGCGGGCGAGGCGGATGGCGCGCGGAAGGGCGCCGTCCATCGTCGCGGCGGGCGTGCCGGGCCGTTCCGAATACGGAAAGACGTGGAGGTTGGAGAAGACGTGGCGGGACAGGAAGTCCCTTGTCAGGCCGTGGTCGGTTTCGGTCTCGCCGGGGAAGCCCGCGATGACGTCCGCGCCGAGGGAGAGGCGCGGGCCGAGGCGGCGGACGGCCTCGGAGCAGAACCGGGCGACCGTCTCGGCGGCGTAGGGGCGGTTCATGCGGCGCAGGACCGTGTCCGAACCGGACTGCAGCGAGAGATGGATGAACCGGCAGATGTTCGGATGGGCGGCGAAGGCGTCGAGGACGGCCGCGTCGCAGATGCCGGGCTCGAGGGAGCCGAGGCGGACGCGGTGTCGGGAAGGCGTCTCCATTTCGGCGAGTGCCGAGAGGAGGGCGGCGAGGCCGCGGCCTTCGGAGCGGTAGAGGACGAGGTTGCAGCCGGTGACGACGAGCTCGCGGAAGCCGGCGTCGAGGAAGGCGCGTGCGCGGGCGAGGACATCGCCGAAGGGGACGCTGACGGGACGTCCGCGGAACTGAGGCACGATGCAGAACGCGCAGGTACCGCTGCAGCCGTCCTGAATCTTCAGATAGGCTCGTGACGTGGCGAGCGGAACGGGGACTGTCTCCGTTCCGCCGAGGGGAACCGTCTCCGTTTCCGGCAGGCAGCCGGTGACGAGGACCCGGGCCCCGGGAAAACGGATCCGGAGACGTTCGATCTCCTTTTCGCAGTCGCGCTGGGCCTTCGCGGTGACGCTGCAGCCGCGGACGACGATCAGGTCCGGGCAGGGGACGGCTCCCTCGAGCGGAACGATTTCGTGGCCGGCGGCGCGGTGGCGGGCCTCCAGGTCGAGGGCCTCGGCGCGGTTGAGTCGGCAGCCGAAGGTCTTGAAGGCGACGGTCATGAGTTCGCGGCGAGCTCCGGGAAGAAGAGGAGCAGGACGAGGTTGACCGCGTTGAAGACGAAATGCGCGGTCATCGGGGCGAGGATGGTCCGCGTGCGCGCGTAGAGCCAGGCGAAGAACCCGCCCAGGAAGACGAGCGGAACGAAGGAGGCCGCGTTGACGTGGACGAGGGCGAACACGGCGCCGGAGAGGAGCCGTGCGCCCCATTCGGGCATCGCCCGGCAGAAGCCGCGGAAGACGACGCCGCGGAAGATCGGTTCCTCGAGAAGGGGCGCCTGGACGAGGACGGCGAGGACCATGACGGCGCGGAGGCCCGGGGAATAGTGTCCATCGGTGAAGCACCGCACGAGCTCCTGGTCCGCGGGCTTGACGTGGGTGATCCATTCGATCGCGTGCGCGTTCAACCAGTTGAGGGCCAGGGCGAGGACCGTGGCGGGGACGATCCAGGCGAGCGCGAGGCGGATGCCGCGGAGGCGATCGCCCCAGGAGGGCGGGGGCGTGCGTGGATCGGGCCGCGGGCAGAACAGGGACGAGATCCAGAGGACGAGCAGCAGGCCGCCGAAGAGCTTCGTGGAGATCTGGAGGTTCGCGGAGAGGACTTCGGGCGTCATGACCATGTTCAGGCCGTAGACGAACTGACGCCAGAAGAAGGCGAAGCCCTGGGAGAGTATCATCGCCAGCAGGACGAGGCTGGCCGCGACGGCGTGCCAGAGGGTGTATCGGGAATTCCGCATGGAAGGAGAGTATACCAAAAAGGCGGGGTCCGCTGGACCCCGCCTTTCAGTTGCCGAAGGGCTCCGGCTTACTTGACCGGCTTGACGTCGCCCTCGTTCGTGCCGCGGATCTTGATGTGGAGCTCGCGCAGCTGCTGCTCGGTGACGTAGTTCGGCGCGTTCATCATGAGGTCCTGGGCCTTCTGGTTCATCGGGAAGGCGATGACCTCGCGAATATTGGGCGTGTCCGTGAGGAGCATGACCATGCGGTCGACGCCCGGGGCGATGCCGCCGTGCGGCGGCGCGCCGTACTGGAACGCGTTGTAGAGGCAGCCGAACTTCTGCTGGACGACTTCCTTCGGGTAGCCGGCGATCTCGAACGCCTTCTCCATGATGTCGATGCGGTGGTTGCGGATCGCGCCCGAGGAGAGCTCGATGCCGTTGCACACGACGTCGTACTGGTAGGCCTCGATCGAGAGCGGGTCCTTGGTGTTGAGCGCCTCGAGCCCGCCCTGCGGCATCGAGAAGGGGTTGTGCGAGAAGATGATCTTGCCCGTCTCGGGGTCCTTCTCGTAGAACGGGAAGTCCACGATCCAGCAGAACTTGTAGCAGTTGTGCTCGCGGATGTCGTTCGTCATGTTGTCCGCGATGTTGTTGCGGACGAGGCCCGACAGGCGGTTGCACTCGTCGACGTCCGCGGCCATGAAGAACAGGCAGTCGCCCGGCTCCATCTTCGCGAGCGCCTTCATCTCGTCGAGCTGCTCGGGCGAGAGGAACTTGGCGATCGGGCCCTTGAGCTCGCCCTCCTTCGTCCAGGAGATGTAGCCCAGGCCCTTGCCGCCGTTCTCCTTGACGAACGCCTCGCGCTTGTCGTACCAGGTGCGGGCCTCGACGCCCACGATGCCCTTGACGAGCAGGCCCTTGACCAGGCCGCCGTTCGCAACGCAGGCGGCGAACGCCTTGAAGTTGGCCTTCGCGAAGAACGCGCTCATGTCGAACCACTTGAGCGGGTTGCGGAGGTCCGGCTTGTCGGAGCCGTACGTCATCATCGCGTCGCGGTACTTGATGCGCGGCCACGGGGCGGCGTTGCACGTCCAGGTGGAGAACTCCTTGAACGTCTTGCCGACGACGTCCTCGACCACGGCGAAGATCTCGTCCTGCGTGGCGTAGGACATCTCGATGTCCATCTGGTAGAACTCGCCCGGCGAGCGGTCGGCGCGCGCCGCCTCGTCGCGGAAGCAGGGGGCGATCTGGAAGTAGCGGTCGAAGCCGGAGACCATCAGCAGCTGCTTGAACATCTGCGGGGCCTGCGGCAGGGCGTAGAACATGCCGCGGTGGATGCGGCTCGGCACGAGGTAGTCGCGCGCGCCCTCGGGCGAGGAGGCCGTGAGGATCGGCGTCTGGAATTCGTTGAAGCCCTTGGCCCACATCTGCTCGCGGAGGAACTTGATGACCTTCGAGCGGAGGATGATGTTCTTGTGCAGCTTCTCGCGGCGGAGGTCGAGGAAGCGGTACTTGAGGCGCACGTCCTCGCTCTCCTCGGCCTTCTCGTCCGGGATGTAGAGCGGGGTGACGGCGGAGGCGCCCTCCATCACGAGCTCGTTGGCCTCGATCTCGATCTCGCCGGTCGGCAGGTCGGGGTTGATCGTGGAGGCGTCGCGGAGCTTGACCTCGCCGGTCACGGTGATGACGGATTCGAGGTGGGCCTTCTCGACCTGGCTGAAGAAGCTGCGGCTCGGATGGACCACGATCTGGGTCAGGCCGTAGTGGTCGCGGAGGTCCACGAAGAGGATGCCGCCGTGGTCGCGCAGGCGGAACATCCAGCCGGAGAGGCGGACGGTCTTGCCCGCGTCCTCCTTGCGGAGCTCGTTGCAGGTATGTGTGCGGTAGGGATGCATGTCGCTCATTTTACTTCTCTTTTCCTTAAGTCGCTACTGGCCCTGGACGCCCGCGGCGGGCATCTGCCGGGCGCGCCAGCGCGGATCCGTCGTCGCCACGCGCCAGCAGAAGAGCCCGGCCAGCGCGAGCGCAAGCAGCACCCAGGCCACGATGTGGGTCATCGAGCCCTTCGGCGTGTCGAGGGAATCTTGAGACTGTTCGTCCATGGCCCGCAAGTATACCACATAACCGCGCGCACGGGCAATACGCGCGTGCGCGGGCGCC
>JAEDMN010000184.1 GCA_016302985.1 Kiritimatiellia bacterium
CGTCCCCACCAGCCCCGACAAGTCTCCTGTCCTCCTGAAAAATCCCGTTCTCCTGGTTCCCCACCCCACTTCCGAAGGAGAATGCGAACATCACTTCCCGTAGACGACCGTGCCGGGGAGATACGTCTCGGCGCGGACAGGATTGCCGTAGAGGTCCGTCAGCGGTTCCTGCGCCGCCCGGGCGAGGACCTCGTCGCGCGTCAGCTCGGAATAGGCGGAGACCGTACCGCCGCGCCCCTCGAAAACGTAGCGTACGCCCGAGGCGCCGGCGTTCTCGCGCCGGACGAACCGGCGGCCCTCGACGGCCTGCGCGAGCTGCGCGTGCGCGACGAGCGCGGGATGCGGGAAACCGTCCGCCCCGAGCAGCACGAGGAAGCTCGGCATCTTGGCGAGCCCCTCGTACGCGTGCGACGAGTAGAGATACACCTTGGCGTTCCCTTCGGCCAGCAGGCTGAGGATGTAGCGGCACGTCATGTCCGCGATGCGGGTATAATTCTCAACGGACTCCGCCGGCCAGGGCACGGACGCCTTGAGGAGGCCGCTCATGCGGCTCGACACCCCGCTCGAGCCGGAGCTCGTGCCCTGGCCCTCGCTCATGACGAACGGCTTGCCGCCGAGGTTGGGATGGCGGTCGCGGATGGGCTTCAGCGGCGCGGACGTGATGTCCGCGTCCTCGCGCAGTCCGCGCGGGTTCGGCGTGTAGTAGTGCCAGTCGACGATGTCGCAGCTCGCGAAGCCGCCGCCGTTCTCGACGGCCTCACTCCACTTCCGCCCCGTGTCGCCGGACGTCGAGTTGTAGCCGCTGACGGAAATCGCGGGGTTGACCTTCTTCACCGCGTCGTACGCGAGCTTCTGGAGTTCGGCGAAGTCCGCGCCGGCCTTCTTCGGGTCGTACCACTTGATGTCGGCCGCGCTTTCCCACCAGCGTCCCCACGGCTCGTTCCAGACGAAGTACGAGTCGATGTTCTTCTCATGGTGCTTTACGTAGCGCGTCACGTAGTTGACCCAGTCCAACCTGTTGGTCGGACGCAGGTACTTCTCGAAGTAGCCCATGTGCGTGTACCCGAGGTCACCGTAGTGCGTCGCCCACGCGGGCGCGGTGCCGAGCTGCGCGAAGATCTTCACGTGGCTGTCCCGGTAGCAGGCGACCTCCGCGTCATGGAAGTTCCACTCGCCCTTCACGGGCTCCTGCGCGTGCCAGCCGCTGACCTGGTTCCCCGCGTCGTGCAGGCGCGCCCAGTTCACGCCGCCGGCCTTCATCGCCTTCACGACGCCGCGCGTCGGATTGAAGTGGCAGCCGAACGGCGAATCCGGCGCGTCGCGGCCCCAGGCCACGGGACGCGGCAGACGCGTCACGACGAGCTCCTCGACCGCCGAGACCTTCACGCCGTCCCGCTCGGCCCACGCCGTCACACGGAACTGTCCGACGGGCCTGTCGGAGAAGGCATGGTTGGCGAAGCGGACGGTACGGGATTTCGCGAAGGCCTCCGCAGGGAAGGCCGCCAGGTCCTTTTCGCGTCCGTAGAGGTCGGCGGCCCGGACGCGCACGACGGCGTCCCGCGGCAGCCCCAGGGCTCTGATCTTCAGATGCGGTTCCTCGTCCGTGAACTGGATGCGCGTGTCCTCCGCGATGTCGCCGCCGGCGACCGCGAGCGCGACGGAGCAGGCCGGCCCCTTCTCGCCGGCCCTGCAGTCGGGCCGCACGCTCACCCGGTCGAGCCGGAACGCGCCCTTCGCCGCGGAGAACCGCAGGCCGAACGAATGCGCGAGCATCCGCGGCCGGAAGCCGATCTTCTCCTCGCGCCAATCCGCACTGGCCGGGAGCTGCCGGCTGCCGGCCCAGCGTCCACGCTCGTCGATGACGGCGACCTGCGCCGGGACCTCCGAGCGGTAGCGGAAGCGCAGCGTGTGCGGCTCCTTGGGATAGGCGGTCTGGAACGCCTCGCCCCAGAGCTCCCACGGCGTCGCCGACACGACCTTCAGGACCGGCACGTCATCGGGGGCGGGCTCCTGCTCGTCGGCCGAGCAGACCGCATCGCCGCTGTCGCGGCCGAGGTTCCAGCCGGCCGGCAGCCCCAGCGGGAAGCGGTTGTGGCGGATGTACTCCGCGACGTCCTTCGCGGGACGCGGAATGCCCGCCGCGAGGTCGGCCTCCGTCGCGGTCTCGAGGACGATCCGCGCGATGTCCGTGTCGCCGGCGCCCGTGTAGAAGTAGAAACCGACGGAGCCTTCGCATTTCCGGTCCACGTGGAAGAGGAACGTCTCCTCCTTCCACTCGGCGGAGGCGAGCGAATGGCTGGAGAAGCCCGTGTACGGCGCGCCGTTGAGGCGGAGGCCGGACGTGAACGGACGGCCGCCGGACGTCCGCGCCGTCATTCTCAGTCGGAAGACGCCCGGGAATTCGGACTTGAAGCCGCCGAGGGAGAACTGCCCGCCCATGTCGCCCGGCCGCGTGCGGATGCGCAGGAACTTCCGCCCGCCCTCCTCGAGGACCTCGGACGTCGCCTGGCCCGTGCTCCAGCTGGCGAAGTTCTCGTACACGTTCGCCGGCAGGACCCCGTGGAACGACCCCTTCCCGTCACTGTCGACCCGTTTCGCGGACTGGCCGAAGTCCACGTCGAACAACGGCGCGGCGAAGAGCGTGGACGAGACGGCCGCCAGGCAGGCGGACAGGCGGAGCTTCGCGGACATGTGTTTCATGCCCCGGATTATACCATAGTCACAGGCAAACCCACGCCGGACTAATAACTGAGGTCGTACAGCTCCGCGACCGCGGGTTCCGTCCCGTTCACGCCTGGCCCGAGGCCCGGCTGGCAGTTGCCGTAGGTGCGCACGGGCGCAAGCTGCGCGGTTCCCTGCAACTCGCCATCGACGGCCAGCGACAACGTGCGGCAATCGGACTTCACGACGACGGACACGGGCTTCCCGCGCGCCGCCGGGGCACGGGAAGCCACGACGGCGCGCTTCCCCGCGGGCCGTTCCACGCCCTCCGCCGTCTTCGCGCGCACCCAGTCCGCTTCGCTGCCGTATTCGGCCACGAGGCGTCCGTCGGCGTCCAGCTTCAGGCTCGGCCCCTCCTGCCAGCCGCCGACCGCCAGCAGGGCGTGGGCCTTCCCGTCGGCGGCGCGCGGCACGACCGTGCAGGCGAGTTCAAACGTCCCCATCGGCCATTCCTTCACCGGCAGCACGGCGCGTGGACGGACGCCCTGTGCGTCCGCGGCCATCGGGAACGCGTTGCGCCGGATCGACAGCGGAGAGACCTGCGCAGGGACGACGCGGGACGACGACACCGGCCACTCCGTGCGCGGCGCGGAGAAGACGCGCGCGTCGGCCTGGCCACACGCGCTGCTCGTCCAGTCCGGCGTCACGGGCGTCTCGAGCACGTTCATCTCAACCGGCGCCGTGTCCGTCGCGAACGGGTGGACGACGGCCGATTCGCCGCACGTGCCGTCCGCGAACTCGAACTCGACCCAGAACGCGTCCGTCGCGCGGGGTGCGCGGCTCCAGACGGACAGGGCGCAGTCACCCCGCGCCCGGCCCAATGGCGGCAGGTCGCGCAGCGTGCAGTCCGACGACAGCTCGATTCCACCGTCCTTCAGGCGGATCCGCCCCGCCGCGGCGAGCTGCGCCGGCGAAAACGTACGCGTCTCGCCCGCGCTCGCGTAGGCGATCCGCGTGCCGTCCCCGGCCGCGATTCGCGCCGCGAACTTCATCCAGCCCGGCGTCATCGTGGAACGGATCCCCCGCGCGTCCCACGAGAAGTGCCGCATGCCGTTCGTCTCGAAGGACTTGAGCGCGTACTCCACCGCGCCCTGCTCCGGCACGAGCGACACGTTGTGACGCCCCGTGAAGCAGACCGGCAGCACCGTGTTCGTCGACACGCCGAACGCGCCGACGGGACGCTCGTTCCGGTACAGGGTGGCGCGGCGGACCGGCACGGGCGAATCGAAGGCGCATCGCGCCGTCAGGACGCCGTTCGAACAGACCACCTCCAGCGAATTGGAGATGGAACGGCGGTCATGCAGCGACACCCTCACGGTCTCGGGATTGCGGAGGTACGGCGCAAGCAGGAAGACCGGCGGCAACGTGGCGGTCTTCGACCCCGCCCCATCCGTCACCGTGAACTCGGGCGTCAGCACGGGCGAGACGGCCAGTTTCGTCGTCGACACGAGCCACTCGAGCGACGCCCAGTCGCCGTCCGCGAACGTGCGGGACGGCAGCTCGGCGACGACTTCGCCCTTCCTGTCGCGAAGACGTCCCGAGACCGAGCACGCCCCTTTCGAGGCCGTCGGCGGACGCAGCGCCTGGAAGCGATGGACGGTGCCCGGAACCGCTTCGCGCAGGTACGCGAACTGCACGTCGTTCACGGAGGCGGGCGGCAATCCCTTGAAGGCGCGGGCGTAGGCCGGAATCAGGCGGCGGTAGCCCGTGGTCAGGCGCTGTGGCTCGAGCGTCGTCTCGTTGTGGTCGTTCCAGGTCGTGAGATGCAGCCAGTCGGTCCGCGCGCCCCATCCCGCGGCGAAGCGGCGGTGGAGCGTGTCGAAGCCGCAGAACGGCTGGTAGAAGCAGTTCACGCGCTCGAGCCAGGCGCCGTAGTAGCCCGGCCAGAGGCACGGCACGTACATCTTGCCGCGCACCTCGCAGAAGCCGGCCATGCGGCGGACGACGTCCTCGAGCACCTCTTTCCCGGAATGCGCCTTCGCGACGAGGCTGAAGCAGTAGGCGGACTCGAACTGGTCCGCGTAGTCCGCGAGCTTCTTCTCGGAGAACGCGTCGAACCCGCGCTCGACGTTCGCGAGCACCCAGATCGGGTACCCCGCGTCCGCGCAGCCCTTCCGGATGCGCGCCCACTCGTCCGGCGTCCAGGCGAAGTAGGTGTAGGTGTCGACGACGAACTTCCCGTCCATCTTCGGATAGTTCGGATGGTCCCCGTAGGTCGACAGCATCCGGACGATCTCCTCCGTCTGGTGCTCGACGGTCGTCTTCGCGTCCATGCAGATGCCGACGTGGAAGTCGGTGCCCTCGGCCGCCCTCAGAAAGGGCCGCATGTCCCAGAAGGCGGACGGTCCCGACTTCACGACGCAGACGTCGATGAAGAACCCGTCGATTCCCATCTCCCGCGCCCGCGCGATTTCGTCCCGGAACGGATCCGCCCCGCGGTCGTGCCGCGGCGCGTCGTAGTGCCGCATCGGCACGAGCGACACGTTGTCCGGCGTGTTCCAGGCCACGTAGTGCGCCCAGACCATCTTCCGGCCCGCCAGATCGGCGGCGGACGCGGAAACGACCGCGCCCCCGATCAGGAGCGCGGCCACCAGCTTGGTTCCGACATGTTGCATGTTCATCCCCGACAGGGCGCGATGTTCCCCATTGCGCCGCAAGAGATCAGAGCGAATGGCGGTTGATCTTCTTCAGATACTGGAGCAGAGCCGCGGGGTCGTCCGTCTGGATCATCGTCGCGCCGCGGTCGATCCACCAGCCCCAGACCGTCTCAGGCGTGAAGGCGTCGCCCTTCAGGCTCTCGGAGTGCTCGTGCGCGAGGGAGTCCCAGAGCGTGTTGATCCAGAGGCGCGGGCGGTTCGGAGACTTGAAGAGGACGTCGAAGAGGTCCTTCGGCACGCCGCCCGGCACGCAGACCTCGTAGGCCGGCGGCGGGTATTCGCTCGCGTCCCAGGCCTTCACGTGCGCGATCGTCTTCTGCTCCTCCTCGGGCGTCTTGCCCGAACCGACGATCGGCATGTAGACGAAGTCGCGGCTCGCGATGTACTTCCACGGCTCGCCGATCTTTTTCTTCATGAAGGCGAAGTCGCCGCTGCCCTTCAGCACGACCTGCTTCTGGATGCCCATGGAGGAGATCACGGAGGTGATGCCCTCGGGGTCCTGGTTGAACTTGTCGATGTTGACGAGGATCTTGCCGCGGCAGGCCTCGAGCGCCTCCTTGAGGGTCGGGACGCGGATGTCCGTCAGCTTGGCGTTCCTGCCGCCCTGGCCCTCGCGCAGGCGGGCCTCGCGGACTTCGGCGAGCGTGAGGTCCTTGATCTTGCCCTTCTTGTCCGAGACGCGGTCCAGGCTGCCGTCATGCGAGAGCACGAAATGGCCGTCCTTCGTCTTCGCGACGTCGATCTCGACCATGTCCGCGCCCATCTCGATCGCACTCAGGATCGAGGGGATGGAGTTCTCGGGGTTGTGGCGCCAGTCGGAACGATGGGCCACGACGAAGACGTAGTCGCGGTCCGCGCTGTCGAACTTGGCGCGCAGCTGCTCCGCACGGCTCTGCTTCTGCTGGCAGCAGCTGGACGCCGCGTCGCCGCAGGCCGAGCCGCAGCAACCGACGAAGGAAAACAGGGACGCCGCCACGAGCGCGGCGAACACGGGACGCATCAGATTCATTCTCATGTACGCACTCCTTGGAAGAATCGCATCGCAATCGCGAAATCGCTTGATTGTATCATTCCAGGGAGGCTGGTGTAAACGACATTCGCGCCGCGCCATCCA
>JAEDMN010000185.1 GCA_016302985.1 Kiritimatiellia bacterium
TTCAGGCGTTTAGACCTGAGCGGCTTTGCGGCTATGGGATGCTAATGGAATCAGGCAATGAAGATCTCCGAATACGGGAAGACGGCCGACGGCCGGAAGATCACGTCATACACGCTCGAGGGCGCGGACGGCGCCGTGCTCGAGGTCCTGGACTACGGCGGCAAGGTGCGCCGGCTGTGCGTGCCGGACCGGAACGGCGTCTGCGAGAACGTCGCGCTGTCGCTCGACTTCGCGAAGCCGGGCTTCGGCGGTTCGCTGATCGGCCGCTACGCGAACCGCATCGCGGCGGGCGCGTTCACGGTGGACGGCGTCCGGTACGCGCTGCCGACGAACATCTGCCCCGACGGCCTGCCGTGCACGCTGCACGGCGGCGCGGCGGGCTTCCACGACAGGGTCTGGCAGGCGCGTCCGTTCACGGCGGACGACGGGTGCGACGGGCTCGAGCTGTCGCTGCGGAGTCCGGACGGTGAGGGCGGCTTCCCGGGCACCCTCGACGTGAAGGCGACGTACACGTTCACGAAGGCGAATGTCTGGCGCATCGCGTGGGAGGCCGTGACGGACAAGGCCACGCCGGTCAACTTCACGCACCACGTCTACTTCAACCTCTCGGGCGCGCGCCGCGCGCCGGTGACGGACCACCTCCTGACGCTGGCGGCGGACGGTTACACGCCGCTCGGAAAGGGGCAGATCCCGACGGGCGAGATCCCGTCCGTGGCGGGGACCGACTTCGACTTCGCCGAGCCGCACGCGATCGGCGCGCGGATGGGCGGCCAGTACGACCACAACTTCGCGCTCGCCTCCCGGAACGGCGCGCTCGCGCGGGCCGCGGTGTGCGAAGACCCCGCGTCCGGCCGCGTCCTCGAAACGTGGACGACCGAGCCGGGGATGCAGGTCTACGCGGGCGGGGCCTTCACGGACGCGCTGAAGGACCAGTTCGGACGGCCGCTCTTCCCGTTCGCGGGCGTCGCCTTCGAGACACAGCATTTTCCGGATTCGGTCAACCAGCCGTCCTTCCCGGACACGGTGCTGCGCCCCGGTCAGGTGTTCCGCTCGACGACCGAGTACCGCTTCTCGGCCCGGTAGGCGGCCATTCCGGCAACGGGTTGCACGGCGAGGACGCACGTCCTCGCCGTGTAATCATTTTGTAACCCTTTTTTCCGCGATCCGTGCTTTAATTACCGCGTTCCGGCAAGATCGTCCAGGACGGACGGTGGCCGGGCGGAAGGGAGCGGAGACATGGCGGGACATCGGAACAGAAGGGGGCTGCGGCGGCTGGACCGGGCGCTGGCCGCGCTGGCGGGCGGCTGCCTGCGGCTGCATCTGGCGCTGCTGCGGAAGTCGGACGCGCTGCGCGTGCTCCGGCGGCAGGCCGTGCTGGAACGGCGGAGCCCAGGGGCGGCGGAGGCGCTGTCCGAGCGGTTCGAGCGGGGCTACGCAGACGGCGTGGAAGGGCTGCGTCCGCGACCGGCGGCCGGATCCCGGGCGGGGGATTCGGCCTACGGCCTCGGGTACGTGGCGGGCGAGCTGACGGCGCTTGCGAACGGGTGCGGCACCATCCCCGCGCGGCGCCGGATTGAATGAAACACCGCGCGCCCCCCGCATTGAATTCTGGTATAATACCCGAATCCCCGAACAGGGGAACTATGGCTATTTGACTTGGAATCTGCCGGAAGAGGAAAGATGGACATCTGTACAGGCTTGAAGGCCGGGCTGACGCTGCTTGTCGCCGCGTGGGCCGCGACCGGATTCGGCGGCGAAGATGCGTCGCGCGTCACGCTGCCGGTGACCGAGGTGAAGAACGTGGCGGATCGTCCGACGCGGACGTATCCGGGGCGCGTGGTGCCGGTGGCGCGGGTCGACGTGATCCCGCAGGTCTCGGGCGAGATCCTCGAGGTCGCGTTCGAAAACGGCTCGGTCGTGCGCAAGGGCGACCTGCTCTACCGCCTCGACCCGGTGAAGTACGAGGCGGCGGTGAAGAACGCGGAGTCGAAGGTCGCGGAGTGCAAGGCGACGCTCAGCTACGCGGAGCGCAGCTACACGCGCCACCAGAAGCTGGTGCGGACGCGCGCCGTGTCGCAGGACGCGGTGGACAACGCGCTTTCGACGCGCGACAGCGCGCGGGCCGCGCTTGCGGCGGCGGAGGCCGACCTCGTGAGCGCGCGCGACGACCTGCGGCACTGCCGCATCGAGGCGCCGATCACGGGCAAGATCGGCACGACGCAGCAGACGGCGGGCAACTACCTGCAGAAGGGGCAGGGCACGCTCGTCTCGCTCATCCAGTACCGTCCGATCCGCGTGCGCTTCTCCGTCTCGAACCGCGACTTCCTCGAGATGTTCGGCGGCGACACGAAGCGTTTCCGCGAGGAGGGCGGCGTGGCGCTCCGGCTCGCGGACGGGTCCTCCTACGAGGAGGAGGGCGTGGTCGAGTACAGCGAGAACGCGGCGGACGAGCTGACGGACACGATCCAGATCTACGCGCTGTATCCGAACGCGAACCTCGGGCTGCGCCCCGGCGGGACCGTCTCCGTCTCCCTCACGCCGAAGAAGGGCGTGCTGCGCCCCGCGATTCCGCCGACGGCGGTGCTGCAGGACGTGCAGGGGCCGTACGTGTGGGTCGTGCGCGAGGACGGTTCGGCGGAGCGGCGCTACATCGCCCGTGGGAACATCGAGGGCGACTGGCAGTTCGTCGAGAAGGGCCTGAGGGTCGGCGAGCGGATCGTGGCCGACGGCGGGCACAAGGTGCGCAAGGGCATGAAGGTCGTCGCGGCCCCCGTTCCCGCGGGTGAGGCGAAATGAAGTCCTTCTCGCAGATCTTCATCGACCATCCGCGCCTCGCGTGGGTGGTGGCGATCATCATCGCGCTGTGCGGCGGCATCTGCCTGAGCCGCATGCCGGTCGCGGAGTACCCGAACATCACGCCGGTGACGATCACGGTGTCGACGACGTACACGGGCGCGAGCGCGGAGGTCGTCAACGAGTCCGTGGGGCAGGTGATCGAGGACCAGATCAACGGCGTCGACGACATCTGGTACTACAAGAGCAACGCGAACGCGAAGGGCGCGTACAACTGCTACTGCGTGTTCCGGCCCGGCACGCCGTCCAACATCGCGCTCGTCAACGTGCAGAACGCCGTGAAGCGGGCCGAGCCGAAGCTGCCGATGGAGGTGACGCAGAGCGGCATCACGGTGCGCAAGAGCCCCGAGGACCGCATGGTCATGTACATGTTCATGACCGACGGCCGCGAGATGGACCTGATGGAGCTGTCGAACTTCGTCGAGAAGCAGGTGGCGGACGCCATCGCGCGCATGGACGGCGTGGCGCTCGTCTCCTCGGGCGGGCGCACGTACGCGATGCGCATCTGGCTGGACCCGGTGAAGCTCTCGGGCCTGAACGTCTCGATCGCCGAGATCAAGAGCGCGATCGAGTCGCAGAACATCCAGGCCGCTGCCGGCACCGTCGGCGGCGAATACGCGAACAAGTACCTCTCCTTCAAGCTTAACGTGAAGGGGCGCCTGAAGACGAAGGAGGAGTTCGAGAACATCGTCGTGCGCACGAACCCCGACACGGGTGCGCAGGTGCTCGTGCGGGACGTCGCGCGTGTCGAGCTGGGCTGCCGCGGCTACACGATCCGCTCGCGCTTCAACGAGAACCCGGCGGTCTGGCTCGAGGTGTACAAGGCCCCGGAGGCGAACGCGGTCGCGACGGCCGCGCGCGTCAAGAAGGAGGTCGACCGCTGGATCAAGCGCATGCCGAAGGGCGTCGTGGGCGTGCTGGCGGACGATTCGACGGCGTTCACGCTCGTGTTCCTGAAGGAGACGTTCCGCACGCTCGTGATCGCGCTCGCGCTCGTCGTGCTGATCACCTACCTCTTCCTGCAGGACTGGCGGGCGACGCTGATCCCGTCCATCGCGATCCCCATCGCGCTGCTGGGCGCCTTCGCGTTCCTCTATCCGCTCGGCTTCACGCTGAACGTGCTGACGATGTTCGGCCTGATCCTCGTCGTCGGCTCGCTCGTGGACGACGCGATCGTGGTGGTGGAGAACACGCAGGCGCTGATGGCGCGCGAGGGGCTCTCCGCGCGCGAGGCGGCCTCGAAGTCCATGGGGCAGATCACGGGCGCGATCATCGCGACGACCCTCGTGACGATCGCCTGCTACCTGCCGCTCGCGTTCTTCCCGGGCATGGTGGGGATGATGTACGTGCAGTTCGCGGTGACGATGTGCGTGGCGCTGCTGCTGTCGACCGTCGTCGCGCTCGTCCTCTCGCCGGTCCTGTGCGCCTACCTGCTCAAGCCGCCGCGGGAGAAGCCGTTCCCGCTCTTCGCGCCGTTCAACTGGACCGTCGACCGCTGCCGGGCGTTCTACCTCTTCTTCGTGAAGGTGCTCGTGCGGCAGGGGCTGGTCACGCTGCTGCTGCTGGGCGGCGTGGTCGCGGGGCTCTGGTGGACGACGAAGCAGGTCCCCTCCGCCTTCCTGCCGAAGGAGGACCGCGGCTACATCAGCGTGTACTGCCGCCTGCCCGAGGGCCAGACGCTCGACCGCACGATCGCCGTCATCGACGAGCTGCACGAGCGCGTGAAGGCGATCCCCGGCGTGCAGTCCTTCTCCTCGACCTGCGGCCGCAACGGCCTCTGGGGCAACGGCGAGAACATCGCCGGCGCGCTCGTGCGCCTCGACCACTGGGACACGCGCAAGACGCCGGAGAAGCAGATCGACGCGGTGATGGACCGCCTGAAGGAGATCACGGACGACCTCTACGCCGCGGAGTTCCGCTTCACGCAGCCCGCCGCCATCAAGGGCCTCGGCGGCTCGAGCGGCGTCGGCTTCAACCTCTGCGCGGTCGCCGGGCAGTCGCCGGAGGAGCTGCTGGCGGCGGCGGACGGGCTGATCGCCCATCTCGCGTCCAACCGGCTCGTCAAGGCCGCGGTCCACGGCTTCACCGCCGCGACGCCGCAGCTCGAGCTGAAGCTGGACCGCCACAAGGCCGAGATGCTGGGCCTGACGCCGAAGGTCGTCTTCCAGACGCTGCAGAACAAGCTCGCGAGCTACTACGTGAACGACTTCAACCTGAAGGGCGGCGTGTACGAGGTGAAGCTGCAGAACGATCCCGACCGCCGCAGCTCGATCGCCGACGTGCTCGACATCCGCATCCCGACCTCCAAGGGGGACGCGGTGCCGCTGTCGTCCATCGCGGCGCTCGAGTACTCGGTCGGCCCGCGCGAGACGATGTGCTACAACAAGATGCTCGCCGCCTGGTGCGACGTGACCCCGGAGGAGGGCGTGTCGTCCTCCGAGATCATGGACCTGATCCTGAAGGCCCCGCTGCCGAAGGACTTCGTGGTCGAGTGGGGCCCCGTCGCGCTGCAGGAGAAGGAGAACGAGGGCCAGCTGTTCTGGCTGATGGCGCTGGCGATGCTCTTTGCCTACCTCTTCCTCGTCGCGCAGTACGAGAGCTGGACGATTCCGGTCAGCGTGATGCTCTCCGTGCTCGTCGCGCTCGCGGGCGCCTTTGTCGGGCTCTGGGCCACCCACACGCCGCTGTCGGTCTACGCGCAGCTCGGCTGCGTGATGCTGATCGGCCTCGCCGCGAAGAACGCGATCCTGATGGTCGAGTTCGCGAAGACCGAGCACGCGAGCGGCCTCGGCATCCGCGAGAGCGCCGTCGCGGGCGCGGACCTGCGCTACCGCGCGGTGATGATGACGGCATGGAGCTTCATCTTCGGCGTGCTGCCGCTGGTCTTCACGCGCGGCGCGGGCGCGGGCGCGATGCGCGCCATCGGCATCTGCACGTGCTTCGGCATGCTCGCGGCGACGTTCGTGGGCATCGTGTTCGTCCCCGCGCTCTACAGCGTCTTCCAGCGCCTGCGCGAGTTCGCGGGAGGGAAGCCGGGGGCGGGGAAGTGATTCATAAATAAAGGAAAGAAAGGAAAACAGGCATGGAAATCAGCAAGGACATCCGCTACGTCGGCGTGGACGACCACGACATCGACCTCTTCGAGGGCCAGTACGTGGTGCCGAACGGCATGGCCTACAACAGCTACGTGGTCCTTGGTTCCGCGAAGACGGCGGTGATGGACACGGTGGACGGGCGCTTCTTCGAGCCCTGGGCCGCGAACGTGAAGGCGGCGCTGGACGGCCGCGCGCCGGACTACCTCGTCGTGCAGCACATGGAGCCGGACCACTCGGCCTGCATCGCGCGTTTCCTCGAGGCGAATCCGTCCACGACCGTCGTCTCCTCCGCGCAGGCGTTCCGGATGATGGCGAACTTCTTCGGGACGGACTACGCGGACCGCCGCGTCGTGGTCAAGGAGGGCGACACGCTCGACCTCGGCGGCCACGTGCTGGCGTTCGTCGCGGCCCCGATGGTCCACTGGCCCGAGGTGATCGTGACGTACGACGCCGCGGAGAAGGCGCTCTTCTCGGCGGACGGCTTCGGCAAGTTCGGCGCGAACGACGTCGAGGACCCCGAGGGCTGGGACTGCGAGG
>JAEDMN010000015.1 GCA_016302985.1 Kiritimatiellia bacterium
GATTGTGATATCATTCTCCATGGCAGTTCTCCTGTTTGCAGGCCTTGATTCGTTGAGATGAACAAATCATAGCACCTCTTCGGGTGAGCTGCCTCTCATTTTACTTGCGCGCCGGCCCCCGGCGCGCGAATGACGGGCGTCCCGCGCGGTTCCCCACGCGCGCCGGAGGCCGGCGCGCAACCTAGGCGCAGGAGCCCGCATGGAGTTGGCCGGTTGGATCGTTCTTTCGGATGACAAAGTGACACGAGAGGCGGACGCCACGGTCAGTCCTGAATCGTTTCAAGAGGCGATCTGTGGAACTCTAAAATTTAGACACTTGCATCCTGGTTTTTGAAAATGATAATATGTTGAAATTACTGAGGGAGACTGGCTCATCGCCATGAACACACCCCAGAACGAGTCGTGGCAGCTGGGCGACGGTCCGGTGACGATTCGCCTTGAGGGCTGGACGACGGCGTCGAAGCTGTCCTTCGCGCGCGACCTGGTCTTCTCGTGCGGCACGGTGCTGGTCCTCCGGTAGAGGGAAAAACATGAGCGAAGTCAACTACAGGCGAAACGGGAACAAGTACTCCTCCAGCGGGAAGTGCTGGGGGCTGTCCCCGAAGATCGGAAAGACCAAGCCCGAGGACCCCTCGGCGCCGAAGACCAAGTCGAGCCGCGAACGTCGCGCGCTGAAGAAGGGGAAATGAGCATGGACGCGTCATCCAATTCCGAGCTGGACCGCATCTGCGACCTCGTCCGTGCGTGCGGACGCATCATCCGGGACGTCGACCGCACGGGCCTCCACGTCGCCTCCAAGGAAGGCAAGGCCAACTTCGTCACGGAGTACGACAAGCTCGTGCAGGACCGGTTGCAGGCCGGCCTGCGCGAAATCGTCCCCGATGCGCGCTTCGTCGGCGAGGAGGGGTCCGCGGACCGCTATTCGCCCAAGGGGAAGTACTTCGTCGTCGATCCCATCGACGGCACGACGAACTTCATCAAGGACTTCCACATCAGCTCGATTTCGGTCGCGCTGATCGTGGATGGCGCCGCCGAGCTTGCCGTCGTCCACAACCCGTACACGGACGAAATGTTCTCCGCGCGCCGCGGCGGCGGGGCGTTCTGCAACGGGAAGCCGATCCACGTCTCCGCCGAGCCGCTGGAGCGCGGCATCGTGGTCTTCGGCACGGCCCCGTACCACGTGGAGCTCGCGCAGCCGACCTTCGACCTGGCCTTTCGCTATTTCCGCAAGGCGCTGGACATCCGGCGCTGCGGGTCCGCGGCGCTGGACCTCTGCTCCGTCGCGGCGGGACGCGCCGAACTCTTCTTCGAGCTGACGCTCGCGCCCTGGGACCACGCGGCCGGCGGCCTGATCGTACAGGAGGCGGGCGGCACGATCAGCGACTTCGACGGCGGACCGCTCGCCTTCGACCATGACTGCGCCGTGCTCGCGCGGGGCGCCGGCGTGTCCGACGCGGACATCGAGCGTCCGGAATGCCGGTGAAGGGCCTCGGGGACCGTGGACTCCGTGCGCGGCGGGGCGGGACGCGCGTCCCGCATCAAGATGTCGGAAAAGAAGGATTGACCAGATGAACTTTCAGAACGCATTCGTGGCAGTGGCCGCCTTGTCCATTTTCACCGCCGGCGCGGCGGTGACGAGCGAGATTCCGCTCCTCCCCGGCGAACGCTGGTGGGGTGGCGGCGGCGCGGACGGGCAGAACCAGCCTTACGGCGCGGCGGACTCGAAGCGCATCGACCTCCGCTACCACGGCAGCACCTCGTCGCCGCTGCTCGTCTCGACGGCCGGCCGCTACGTCTGGAGCGAGCAGCCGTTCGCCTACCAGTTCAAGGGCGGAAGGCTCGTCCTCGAATCCGACGCCGGGCGCATCGAGCCCGTGCAGGCCGGTTCCACGCTCAAGGAGGCCTACCTGGACGCCGCGCGGAGGCACTTCCGCTTCAACGGCGTGATCCCGCCCGCGGTCTTCTTCGCCAAGCCGCAGTGGAACAACTGGATCGAGATCTTCCTCCACGGCATGGACCAGAAGGCGGCGGACGACTACACCGCGGACCTGGCGAAGAGCGGCTTCCCCTGCGGCATCTACATGATGGACGGCGGCTGGCTTTCCCACCAGGGTTCCTACGAGTTCCACGCGCCGGACTTCCCCGATCCGAAGGGCCTTTTCGACCGGGTCAACGCCCAGGGGTGGATCCCGCTCATCTGGACCGCGCACTTCGTCTCGCCGGATAGCCGCGAGTACAAGCGCCTCAGGTACCATCCGAAGTCCGGCGGGCTCGACTACCTCGCGCTCCGCAAGGCGCCTGGCTCCCATGACGCCGCGGCGGTCCGCTGGTGGAGCGGCATCAGCGCCATCTACGACCTCACGCGTCCCGAGGCGAACGCGTTCTTCGTGGACACCTTGAAGGCCTTCGCCGCGCAGTACGGCATCAGGGGCTACAAGTTCGACGCCGGTGACCCGCACTTTTTCAGGGAGGACTGCCGCTTCCACGACCCCGCGGCGCAGCCCGTGGACTACACGCGCCTCTACGCCGAGCTTGCCGCGCGCGAGTTCCCCTACCACGAGATCCGCGTGAGCTGGAAGTGCGGCGGCCTGCCGCTCGTGACGCGCCTGGGCGACCGCGCCCACGCGTGGGGACGGTCCGTCACGCACGGGAAGGGGCCGGACGCCGCGCTGGACCACTGTGCGCAGGACACCGTGATTCCGCAGATCGTCACCGCCGGCCTGCTGGGCTGCCCCTATTCGCTGGCGGACATGGTCGGCGGCGGTCTCGAGTTCTCGTTCGTCGGCCGCGAACTCGACCCGAAGCTCTTCGTTCGCAGCGCCGCGCTGCAGGCACTCATGCCGATGATGCAGTTCTCCCTGCTGCCCGGCCGTCACCTGTCGCCCGAGAACGTGGCGCACTGCCGCCGCTTCGCCGAGCTGCACGAGGAATTCGCGCCGTACATCCTGGACCAGGCGCGCCGCACGTCCCGGTCGGGCGAGCCGATCGTCCGCGCGATGGAGTACGAGTTCCCGCACCAGGGCTTCACGCGTCCGATGCAGCAGTTCATGCTGGGGCCGAAGTGGCTCGTCGCGCCGGTCGTGACGCCGGATGACGCCGTCGCCGTCGAACTTCCCGCCGGCCGCTGGCGGGACGACCTCGGCGCCGAGCACGTGGGTCCGAAGACGCTGCGCCTCGAGCAGGTGCCGCTGGACCGCCTGCCGCGCTTCGAGCGGCTGGACTGTTCCGAAGGCCCCGCGGTGTCCGCGGCCGAGGCCGCGCCGCCGAAGAACCTGCTCGCGCCCGTGGCGGGTCCGGACGCCGGCTGGACGACGGAGGGCTTCCACTCCTCCGCGGGCGGCAAGGACGCGACGAAGTTCGCGTGGTGGATGACCGACACGGACCTTGAATTCAAGTTCGAGGTCGTGGACACGACGCCCTGCGCCCGCGAGAAGGTCTCCGGCAAGAAGGACCTGATGAACAGCGACCGCGTCGAGGTCTTCGTCAGCCCGCGCGTGGACATGACGAGCTGGTACTATGGGGCCGAGATGGACCCCTACGGCAACGTGCTCGACTACCGCGCGAAGTTCTTCCGCCAGTTCGACAACGCATGGAGCTTCCGCACCCTGAAGATGGAGACGGCGCGGCGCGCGGACGGCTACACGCTGCGCGGCCGCATCTCGCGCCAGGAGCTCGTCGAGCTCGGCGTCGATCCGCACAACTTCTCCCTGGGCGCGTTCCGCGCCGATTTCAAGGGCGAGGGGGAGCTCGTCGCCTGGACCTCGGCGCTGCCACAGCCGCCGGGCAAGCCCGACTTCCACCGCCCCGCGATGCTGATGCGCCAGGTCCTGCCCTAGACGGGACGCGCGTCACGGTCAACTTCGGCGAGAAGCCGTTCAAGCTGGCGGAGGGAACCGAACTCGCGCCCGGGGACGTCCGCGACTCGGCGGGGTTGTGGTATAATTCGCGGCATGGCACATCCCGCGATCTTCCACCGCGCCGAGCTGATGCTCGGCACCCCCACGCTCGACGCCCTCCGGACGGCGCGCGTGGCCATTTTCGGGCTGGGCGGGGTCGGCAGCTGGTGCGCCGAGTCGCTGGTGCGGACCGGCGTCGGGAAGCTGCTGCTCGTCGATTCGGACGACGTCGCCATCACGAACGTCAACCGCCAGCTCATGGCGACGACGGAGACGGTCGGCCAGGTGAAGGTCGAGGTGCTGGCGGAGCGGCTGCGCGCGATCAACCCGGAAGTCGAACTGGACGTGCGCCCGTGCGTCTACGACGCGACGACGGCCGGAAGCTTTGCGCTCGAGAGCTACGACTACGTGGTCGACGCGATCGACTCGCTCGCCGAGAAGGCCGCGCTGATCCGGCATGCGCTGTCGATTCCGTCCGTGACGCTCTTCGCCTCCATGGGGGCGGCTCTCAAGATGGACCTGTTCCAGATCCGCGCGACGGAGTTCCGGAAGATCGAGGGGGACGGTCTCGCCCGTGCGCTGCGCGGCAGATTCAGGCAGACGGGCGGCTTCCCGGAGCGCACGTTCATGTGCGTGTGGAGTCCCGAGCGCCGCGAGAACCTGGGCGACGTCGCGGACCCCGCGCTGGACGGCGACCATTGGAGCCTGCGCAAGGCGCGCATCAACGGCACGGTCGCCCACACGACGGCGGCGTTCGGATTCGCCCTCGCGAATCTCGTCGTCGCGGACGTGGAGAAGAAGACCCTGGCGCGGCAGTCTGAAGAGGGGAATTCGCGGAAATGAAGGTCGCGGTTGGACTTTCCGGCGGCGTGGACTCGTCCGTCGCCGCGCTCCTGCTGAAGGAGCAGGGGCACGAGGTCGTCGGCATCACGATGAAGCTCTGGCGCGAGGGCGTCTACAAGGGCGGCGACCGCGACGCCTGCTTCGGCGCGCACGAGCTCGAGGACATCGAGACGGCCCGCCGCATGGCCGAGGGCCTCGGCATCGACTACCGCGTCTTCGACTGCTTCGACGGCTACAACCGGAACGTCATCGCCTACTTCCGCGAGACCTACCTCTCCGGCAAGACGCCCAATCCGTGCGTGCGCTGCAACGCGACGCTGAAGTTCGGCCTCCTCCCGCGCCTCGCGCGCGCGTCGGGGCTCGACTTCGACTGCTTCGCGACCGGGCACTACGCGCGCATCGAAAAGCGTGGCAAACGCTACGCCATCCTTCGCGGCGCCGACGCGTCCAAGGACCAGAGCTACTTCCTCTGCCGCCTCTCGCAGGAGCAGCTCGCGCACACGCTGTTCCCCCTGGGCGGACTGACGAAGAAGGAGATCCGCGAAATCGCGCGGACGCACGGCCTCGTGACCGCGGACCGTCCCGACAGCCAGGACTTCTATTCCGGCGACAAGAACGAGCTCATCGGCGAACCGGACCGCCCTGGCGACATCGTCGACCTCCATGGAAGGAAGCTCGGCACGCACAACGGCTTCTGGCACTACACGGTCGGGCAGCGGAAGGGCCTCGGCATCGGCGGCGGCACACCGTACTACGTGGTGGACCTCAACGCCTGCCGCAACCAGGTGGTCGTCGGCTTCGCGGAGGACGCGGTGAAGACCGCGCTGTCCGTCCTCGACATGAACTACGTTGCGCTGGATCCGTCCGAAAACGACGGGACGCCGATTCCGTGCTTCGTCAAGGTCCGTTCCGCCGGCGCGCCGAAGGGGCCCGCCTTCCTGCAGGGCGACTGCGCGACGTTCCCGGAGGGCATCGCCGGCGTCGCGCCGGGGCAGTCCGCCGTCTTCTATGATGCGGACGGTGCGATTCTCTGCGGCGGCACGATCGCGGGCCGTGCGGATGACGACGACTAGACAAATCCGTCTGGAATCATTAGAATAGAGAAGGATTCATCTAAAAGGGGAGTTTTCGATGAAGAAGTCTGTCCGTTGGCTGCTCGCCGGCGCCGTCTGCACGGCACTGGCTCCGTTCGTTTCCGCCGACACCGTGCACTGGTGCGGACAGGACAACTCGTACACGTGGTCTTCTGACCAGGCCTGGAGCTCCGTGCTCTTGCCGGCGGGTGACGAGGACCTGGTCACGTTCAAGTCCGGCGACGACGCCGTCATCGGCTCGATCGAGGGCATGTCCACCATGATTCCCGCCAACGGCGCCGTCACGGTCGGGAACATCGATTTCCGCGCGACGGCGACGATTTCGGGCGAAGGCCCGGTTTCCTTCGCTGCCGGCGGTGGCGGAATCGCGGTCGCCGAGGGCGTGACCGCGACGGTCTCCGCGCCGCTCGCGGGCACGGTGCCGTACGTGAAGACCGGGAAGGGCGCGCTGGTCCTCTCCGGCGACAACCGGAACCTCAAGCCCGCTTCGCCCCTCGTCGTGCGCGAGGGCCTGCTCAAACTGACGAAGCAGCAGCCGTACTCCATCGGCTGCTACGGGACCGCTTCCGCGCCGCTGGCCGTCACGGTGGAGAACGGGGCGACGCTGGACCTCTGCGGCGCCTACTGGGACGTCAGCCCCTACTACGTCAACGCGACGATTTCCGGCGAAGGGCATGACGGCCGGGGCGCGCTGATCGACACGGGCATGGTCGGCCAGTACAACAAGTACCTCCACCAGATCTCGCTTGCGGACGACGCGCTCGTCCGGGCCGACGGGCAGTTCTACTGCTCCAGGGTCATGTCGAACGGGCACACGCTCACGAAGATCGGCAACACGCAGTTCTGCCTGTCCTCGTTCGAGGGCTCGGGCGGCCTGCGCGTCAAGCAGGGCGACTTCACGGCCTTCGGCGCCGCCTCCCTGCCTGGCAGCGGCAAGACCTACCTGTCTGGCGGGCGCTTGACCTTCTGGCAGGGGACTGGCAACTGGAACAGGTCCGTCGTCGTCGAGTCGAGCGGCGCGCTGTTCATCTCGGGTGACGGCAAGGGTTCGCTGGAGATGGTCTGGAAGGGGCGCACGGAGGTTCCGGCCGGGACCTGGCTGAACCTCGGCGGACAGGTCAACGCGTATGGCTGGAACCTGCAGACGGACCCCGTCGGCACGGGCACGGTCTGCTTCCAGTCCCTGTCGAACAGGGTCACGGCCACCACGCTCGCGTTCCCCGGCACGCTGCAGGTCGACGCGGGCAAGTTCCTCTGGGTCGGCACGCGCGGATCCGCGACGGGCGGCACGCTCGGTTCGGCGGGCTGGCTGCGCAACGAGGGCACGTTCAGTCCGCTCGGCGACGACATGAAGTTCAGCCGGAGCGTCTGCGGCGACGGCACGACCTACGTCATCGCCTCCAACAAGGTGACGCTGGCGGACTGCGTCTTCACCAACGGCCTCAGCGTCCACTGCGGCGAGCTGACGTTCGACGGCGTGAAGGGCCTGGTCAAGGGGTCGATCTATGTCGGGCAGGCGAACACGGGCCCGTTCCACAGCCTGACGAACGTCACGGCCGTCATGACCTTCAAGGGGAACACCGAGCTGGACATGGGGAGCATGCAGGCGGGCAACGGCGACCTGGGCAAGTACGGCAACGCCTGGCCGATCACGGGCATCGTCAACCAGGTGAGCGGCCGCATCCGGGCGCTCGGTGCGGCCGGCGACAACGACGCGCTGCACCTCGGCCACTGGCCGATGGGGCGCACGACCTACAACATGATGGGCGGTTCGCTCGAGGTGACGGACTGGCGCTACAAGATCGCGGTGGCCGTGGACGGCCGCGGCATCTTCAATCTGTCGGGCGGCGACGTCTACACGGCCGAGTTCTGCCTGAACGGCCGCGACAACAACGAAGGACACGGCACGCTGAACATGACGGGCGGCACGCTCCATCTCGGAGACCGCGGGCTCACGGTCGGCAAGACCTGCACGACCTACCTGGCGAATCTCGGCGGCGGCACGGTCCGCGGCTGGGGAACGAACACCCTGATCGCCGTCAAGGCGTCCCTCACGGGCACCGGTGACACGGCCGTGACGTTCGACACGGCGGACGGCGACATCGCGGTCCGGAGTCCGCTCGAAGGAACGGGCGACTTCAACAAGACGGGCGCCGGCGAACTGCTCGTCGACGCGGCCTGCACGTACACGGGCGTCGGACGCGTGAAGGGCGGCGTCGCGCGCCTCGGCGCGAACGGGTCCGTGGCGGGCACGCTGGCGGCGGTCGGCGACGGGCTCGTGGACCTCGGCGGGCTGGCCGTCACGAAGGGCCGCTTCGCGGGCACGGGCGTCGTGGCCAACGGCACGGTCGGTGCGGGCGCGACGCTGGAGGGCGGTCTTGCGGGCTCCGGCACGAACACGGTGCGCAACGTGTCCGTCGCCACGGGCGCGGCGCTGGGCGTCACGGTGACGGCGGAGGGTGGCTGCGGCGTGGTGGACTTCGAGTCCGCGGAGGCGGTCGCGCTCGACCGCGTGAAGGTGACGGTCTCCAATCCCGAAGTCCTTGACCCGAAGAAGAAGTACGTCTTCGCGCACTGCGCGGCCGGCCTGACGGCAGCTTTGGACCAGAGCACGCTTCCCGACGGCTGGCATGTGGCCCAGCGCGGCCGGACGCTGGTCCTCTGCGGCAACAACGGCACGATGGTCGTCTTCCGATAGACTGCGGGCGCGGCTCCAGCGGAACCTGCCCCCGCTGCGCGGCGCCGCGGGCATCGACACGCAGATGACGTACGCGGACTGGACGGTGACGTTCGACCCGTGCGCCCACGTCGGAGGCTTCCGTCGGGGGCGGACCCGACATGTGGTATAATGGGTGCTCGAAACAGGAGGACCTAGACATGACGGGACTAACACTTCTCGCCGCGGCGGTGCTGTCGCTCAATGGAAACTGGAGCCTGCGGGGCTGGCCGACGCCCGCGCGCGGAAGCGTCCGTTCGCTGTCGGATATGCCAGCCGCCGAAGTGTCGGTTCCGGCGAAGGTCCCTGGCTGCTACGAGCTCGACCTCTGCGCCGCGGGCCTGCTGCCGGACCTCTTCAAGGCGAACAACCAGTACGCCGCCCGGAAGTTCGAGGGCCACCAGTGGCTCTATTCGCGGAACTTCACCTGTGGCCCCGTCCTGCCGGACGAGAAGGCCGTGCTCGAGTTCGACGGACTGGACACGCTCTGCGACGTCTTCGTGAACGGCATGAAGGTCGGCGAGGCGGCGGACATGTTCATCCCGCATGCGTTCGACGTGACGAAGGCCGTGCGCGAAGGGGAGAACCGGCTGGACGTGCTCTTCCGCGCGCCCGCGGTCGAATCGCAGTTCAGCGACATCGCGGCCATCGGAAACGCGGGTTCGACGTCCGAGCTCGAGGCCTTCCGCAAGCCCGCGCACATGATCGGCTGGGACATCCTGCCGAGGTTCATGTCAGCCGGCATCTTCCGCGACGTGCGCCTCGACGTCCGGAAGACCGAGCGGATCCGCGACGTCCACTGCGCATTGCTGTCCCTGGATCCGGAGACGCGCAATGCGCGCTACCTGCTCGACCTGCGCCTGGAGGGGCCGTTCGCGCGCCTCGACGACACCGAGATCGCCGTGACGGTCGCCCGCAACGGGAAGCCGGCCGCCCAGGCTGTGAAGCGCGTCGTGCACTGGACGCCGCGCATGTGGCTTCATCTGCCGAAGGCGGACCTCTGGTGGCCGCGCGGTTTCGGCGAGCCCGCCCTCTACGACGTGGACGTCGTCTGGCGCGACTGCGGGACGAAGCAGGTCGTTGCACGGAGGGATTTCAAGCTCGGCGTCCGGAAAATCGACTTCGAACTGTCGGACTACGATCCCGTGACGAAGAAGCCCGGCGAGATGAAGTTCACGGTGAACGGGAAGCCCTGCTTCATCCGCGGGACGAGCTGGGTGCCGGTGGACGCGCTGCACTGCCGGGACAAGGACCGGATCGTCCCTACGCTGGAGCTGGTGCGCGAGGCCAACTGCAACATGATCCGCGTCTGGGGCGGCGGCCTCTACGAGCCCGAGCCGTTCTGGGACTGGTGCGATGCGAACGGCGTGATGGTCTGGCAGGACTTCTGCTTCGCCTGCACGCAGTATCCGCAGAACAACCAGGACCTCCAGGAGCGGGTGCGGAACGAGACCATCGCGGTCGTGAAGCGGCTGCGCAACCACGCCTCGCTCGCGCTCTGGTGCGGCAACAACGAGAACGACGCCGTCTTCCGGCTCGGTCCCTGGAAGGCGCACGGCGCGGATCCGAACAAGGACGTCTTCTCGCGGCGGATCCTGCCCGAGGTGCTGCGCGAGTTCGATCCGACGCATCCCTACCTGCCCAGCTCGCCGTACATCCACTCCGACGTCGTGGCCGGGAAGGCGCTGTCGGTCGAGGGGCACTACTACCGCCGCTGGTGGAAGGGCGAGCTGTTCACGGCCTCGCACGAGAAGTTCTACAGCGAGATGGGCTTCCACGGATGCCCGTCCCCCGAGTCGATCCGCGAGATGTTCACGCCCGACTGCCACGAGCCGTTCACAAGTCCGAAGGAGCGGAACCGGATGTGGAACGTCCGCTATGTGCCGTTCAGACCCGGCGACTACCTGTCGAACGAACTCCTGCCGGGCGAACCGCCGAAGGGGACGTTCGACTTCAATGACCAGTGGGTCAAGCGCGGCGTCTGCATCTTCGAGCACGACATCGGCCGCAGCAAGTTCACCGGCTGCCGCAACCACCGCATGGTCCTGCAGATGCACATGCTCTTCGGCGACGTCGAGACGGACCTCGAGGGCTTCGCGCTGCAGAGCCAGTGCGCGCAGGCGGAGGCGATGAAGTTCATCGTCGAGCACTGCCGGTCGCGGAAGTTCGCCGGCAAGACCGGCATGACCTGGTGGAACATGCGGGACGGCTGGCCGATCATCTCCGACGCGGTCGTGGACTACTACGGCCGCCGCAAGCTCGCCTACGAGTACATCAAACGCGCGCAGAGGGACGTGCTGGTGATGGTGGACGAGAACGGCGACGTGCTCGTCGTGAACGACCTGCTGAAGCCCGTGAAGGGGCATGCCGTGCTGACGGACGCCGAGTCCGGCAAGGTGTTCTTCGACGGCGACTTCGCCTGCGGCGAGAACGCGGTCGCGAAGGCCGGCGCCGTGAAGCTCGTGGGACAGGGCGTCGTCAAGATCCGCTACACGGTCGACGGCGAGACCTTCGACAGCCACTACCTCTACGGAGGCCCCGGACAGAAGTTCGAGGGCGAGCCGAAGATCCGCTTCGCCGACTACCGCCGCTGGATGCGGGAGTTCCTGTGACGGAAACGGGCAGCTGCCCCCGATGCGGCCGCGAACTGGTCCGCGGCTTCTCGCCGCAGGGCAAGGTGCAGTTCGACTGCCCCGGGTGCGGTGGCCGCGCCGTGACGCTTCCGGTCCTGCGCGAAGGGCTGGGAGCCCGGGGTGTCGGGGCGCTTGCGCAGGCCGCGCGAACCGGCGAACATGTCGGCTGCACGTGCCCCGGGTGCGGCCGGGACATGACGCTGCTCAAGGTCGGGGTCGGGGAGGCCCGCGTCGAAATCGACGTCTGCGCCCGCTGCCTGACGGTCTGGTGCGACAGGGGCGAGTTCGAGCAGGTCGCGTCCGCCCCCCCGGAACCGCCCGCCGCGTCGGTGCCGACGATGAAGGGGATCCTCGCCCAGGCCTCGCCGGAGGCCCGGGAACGTCTGGCCCAGGCCGCGCTGCGGGACCTGCCGGAGGACGTCGCCGCCTCGGACTACGGGCCGGGAGACGTCCTGGGCGATGTCGTC
This sequence comes from Kiritimatiellia bacterium, assembly GCA_016302985.1. Lineage (GTDB taxonomy): Bacteria > Verrucomicrobiota > Kiritimatiellia > RFP12 > UBA1067 > RUG572. Next base: position 11,650 of record JAEDMN010000015.1, read on the forward strand.
CGTCTGGTCGCGGGCGCGCCGACGCTCTGGCGCGGGACGCGCCTGGCGACGCCCCTGGTGTCGATTCTGCTCTGCGGCGGGATCCTTCTGCTGCACGCCGTCTGCAGTCTGCTGCACGGGTCGGAATTCACGGGGCATGCGGGACGCCGGGACGTCATGGTCCTCACGCCGCGGATGGCCGAGGCGTGGGGTCTGCGCGGACTGGACGGACTGCACGCCGTCTTCACGTCCTGCTTCGTCCAGTTCTCGGGGACGGCCGCGTTCTGTCTGGCGTTCGGACTTCTGCCGGTCCTGTTCCTGCTGGAACGCCGGCTGGGCGCCCTGCGGCTCGCGGGACTGACGGCGTCGCTGTGGCTCCTCGCGCTCGTCGCGCGCCTCGGCGACGCGGCGTGCCGCGCCGCGCCCGGATACGCCTGCGGCTTCTTTCCCATCGCCCTTGGCCTCTGCGCGTTCGCCGTCGCGGCGTTCCCAGACGCGCGACTGAAACCGGGGGCCTTCGCCGGATGTGTCCTCGGAATCTCCGCGCCGCGCGGCGTCGGACTCGACCTGTACGCCGGCGTCCTGGCGTTCCTGTTTCTGGTCGTCCAGCTCCTCGGCACGGCCTCGCGCGACTACCTCTCCCTGCAGCTTGGGGAGATGTTCCTCACCGTCTTCGCCGGCGTCGTCCTCGGCGGCCGCGTCCGGTCGGGGACGGCCTAGATCCAGCCGAAGTGGCGGCAGGCGTTGTAGAGGCCGTCCCGGTCGACGGGGTCGGTGACATAGGTTGCGCGAGCCTTCAGCTCCGGCACGGCGTTGCCCATCGCGATGGACGTCCATTCGGGAACGAACATGGAGAGGTCGTTGCGGGCGTCGCCGAAGACCACGACGTCCTTCACGTTGCCGCCCACCATTTCAACCATCTTCCGAATGCCGACGGCCTTCTCGCAGGGTTCGACGAAGATGTAGCCGGGCGTGTAGCGGCACCACTGAAGCCGTTTGAGCGCGACCAGGGTGTCCTCGGTGCCGGGCGGGCAGGCGACGTAGACCTTGTAGATGCGTTCGAAGGAGGCCGGGTCGAGGCCGGGGAAGACGCGCGTGGGCATGTAGTTCTCGTCGACGCAGGCGGCGAAACGCCCGTCGGGCGCATGGCGGAAGGGGTCGTTCGCGGGGGAGATCGACCAGGGGAGTCCGCGCGCGTCGCATTCCGCGATGAGGTCCAGGGCCGCGGCGCGGTCGATGGGCTGGAAGTCGACCAGCTTGTGGTCGACCGTCAGGCTGTAGCCGCCGTCCGCGACCATGTGGTCGAAGCCGAGCTGTTCGAGGTAGTCGACGGCCATCACCTGGAGACGTCCCGTGGCGAGCGCGAGGAAGTGGCCGCGGGCGCGCAGTTCGGCGAGGGCCTTCAGGGCGCTGGCGGGCACGCGTTCGGCGACCGGCAGATCCGCGGATCCCGCGGCCAGCGTCCCGTCGATGTCGAAGAAGAAGTACTTGCGTTCCATGGCCTAGAGCACCGCGACGAGGCCCGCGAAGACGCTGGCGGCGAGAAGGACGCCGACGAAGTAGGGGAGGACGCGGCGGACAATCTGCGCCTCGCAGCCCGCGAGGCCGCAGGCGGCGAGGCCGATCGCAAGCGACTGCGGGCAGATCATCTTGCCGATGCCGGCGCCGAGGACGCTTGCGCCCGCGAGGACGTTCGGGTCGAAACCGAGCTTCTGCGCGGCCGAGCTCTGCAGCGCGCCGAAGAGCACGCAGGAGTTGGTGCCGCTGCCCGTCAGGGTGCCGCCGAAGGCGCCGACCGCGGTCGCGAGGAAGGCGTATCCCGAACCGAAGATCTTCACGACGGCCTCGGCCAGCAGGGCGATCGCGCCCGCCTGCTCGAGCATCTTCGCGAGCGCGAGGATGGTGCAGATCGTGACGAGGGCGCGGCGGGACTTCTTCAGCGACGCCCAGGCGACGCGTCCCATCGTCCCGGGACCGATGCGCTGGACGGCGCCGCCGCAGAGCGCGCCCAGCAGGATGACGGCGCCCGGGGTGACGCGGGCCTTCACGGCCGCCGGCAGGGCGAGCGCGTAGACGGCCAGCAGGGCGACGACGCCGAGGAAGGGCGCCGCGGCCACGAGGAGTTCGCCGGCCGAGACGCCGGACGCCTCCCCGGCGCGACCGCGCGGCCGGAGGAGGACGATCGCGGCCATCGTGAGCAGACCGCCCAGGATGGCCGGCAGCTCGGGACCCAGCGTGCGCGCGACGAAGAAGTTCGGCACCGCGAAGGCGAGTGCGGAGACCAGGCAGATCGGAATGTACTTCGGCAGCTTGCGCCATCCCTCCTGGAAGGCGACCAGCAGGAAGGGAATCGGCAGCATGGACGTGGCCAGCAGCTGGGTGGCGACGGCCGTCAGGTGCTGCTGTTCCAGCCCCGCCGTCTTCGCCAGCGTGACCATCGGCACGCCCACTGCGCCGTAGCCGGTCGTGATGGTGTTCGCGATCAGGCAGATGCCGACCGCCTTGACCCCGTCCATGCCGAAGCCATGGAGGATGGCGGCGGGAATCGCGACCGCCGTGCCGAAGCCCGCGATGCCCTCCATGAAGTTGCCGAACCCCCAGACGACGAGCAGCATGAGGACGACCGGGTCCGTGGAGACGGACGAGAGGGCGCGGCGGATCTTCGCCATCGCCCCCGTCTCCTCGCAGAGACGGTAGGTGAAGAGCGCGGCGACGATGACCAGCCCGACGGGGCACAGGCCGGTTCTGATGCCCGAAAACGCGGCGGAAAGAAGCGAAAGCACGGTATCCATGGCGGAACAGTATACCACGATGGGACTTGCGGCGGGGCGCGGCGTTCTGCTAGACTAGCCGCCGCTCCATGAGATTCTACATCGACATCGACGACGTGATGTGCGAAACGGCGGCCACGCTCTGCGGACTGGCCGACCGAGCCTTCGGGAAGGGCGTGCCCTATGCCGAGGTCCGGCAGTTCGACCTGCAGCGGACGTTCGGGCTGACGGACGACGAAATGGCGCGGTTCATGGTCCTTTCCCACACCCCCGACTGCCTGCTCTCCTATCCGCCCACGCCCGGCGCGGCCGACGGGGTCCGCTCGCTCCGCGACGCCGGGCACGAGGTCGAGTTCGTGACGGGGCGCCCGCCCCTCGCGCACGCGGCCACGTCGGAATGGCTGGCCCGTCAGGGCCTGGACGGCATCCCGGTGACCTACGTGGACAAGTACGGGCGCGTCTTCCCCCATCGGGACGGCGTGCCGGATCCGATCCCCCTCGCCGACCTGCTCAGGCGGCGCTACGACGTCGCGATCGACGATTCGCCGGTCGTGCTGCCGCACCTCGCCGCCTGGACGCACACCCGCGTCCTCGTCGTGGACCGTCCCTGGAACGCCGCGTTCCCGCTGGCGCCGAACATGACGCGCGTCGTCGGCTGGGCGGGCATCCTCGCCGCGGTCGCGGAAGGGTCGGCGCGGTGAGCCGCCCGTTATGCTATACTGGACGCATGAAAAACATTCTCTTCACGTTGTGCGCGCTCGGCGCGCTGGCTCTGCCGGCCGTCACTCCCCGCGTGCTGCTCGAGTGCGAGGCGCTGCAGCAGCGGAAGTGGGCGCGGCGGATCAATCCCCTCGCCGCGGGCTGGGAGGAGTGCCCGGGCGGCTGGCTGAAGCCGTTCAACCGGGTCCCGGCCGGCCGCATCGACTTCCGGACCGCGTTCCGCCTGAAGGCGGGGCAGCGCGCGACGCTCGAGTTCCTCGACCGTGGCAAGAAGACGCTGCATGCCTGCACGGCGGCGGGCGCCGGCGAGAAGCCGGAGCTCGTGCCCGCGCGCGGGACCTTCGTGCAGGCGGGCGAGCTGCAGTACGTGCGGCTGCGCACCGAGGGGGAGATCCCCCTGGACGACCTTCTGTACGGCGGCGCGCGCGTGGCGCTGGACTGGGCGCTGGACGAAGACGTCCCGTTCGAGGTCGCCGCGGGCGCGACGCGGGCGCTTCCGGCCGATCCGTCGCTGCTGACGCCCGACTACGTGCTCGAGTTCTCGGCCTGGGTGGACGGGAAGACCGCCTTCTCCGCGGGCGGGATCGACCTCATGTCGCTCTACCGCTACACGCCGGGGATCTGGTACCGCTTCCGGTTCGAGGTGTCCGGCGGCCGCGCCCGCGTCAAGCTCAACGGACGCGAACTCGCGAAGGACCTGCCGTTCGCCGGACTCTCCCTGGCCAACCGCGGGGCGGAGCCGCTGAAGGTGGACTGGGTGAAGGCGTTCGCGCAGGAGCCGCTGCCGGCCGACTACCCGTCCGCCCCGGTCGTCCCCGCCGGACAGGAGAAGCACCTCGTCGGCATCAACATCTGCTCGCTCTGGCGCGAAGGGCACCATGTCGGCTGGCACTGCATCGACCGCAAGGGCGGCGTGCCGACGGTGCTGGGGTACTACGACGAGGGCCTGCCCGAGATGGCGGACTGGGAGATCAAGTACTTCGTCGAGCACGGCGTGGACTTCCAGGCGTTCTGCTGGTACGCCGACGTGGACTCGGGTCCGGTGCGCCGTCCGCGACTCGCCTACCAGCTCGAGGACGGCTTCAAGCACGCGCGCTACTCCGACGCGATGAAGTACTGCCTCATCTGGGAAATCCAGAACGCGGGCCGTCCGCACACGCTCGAGGACTGGAAGAACCACTTCGCGCCCTACTTCATCGAGCACCACTTCAAGGACCCGCGCTACCTCGTGCTCGACGGCAAGCCGGTGCTCTCGGTCTTCGGTCCGTGGAACCTCCCGAAGAAGGGGAAGGGCTTCGGGTCGGCCGAGACGACGCGCGCCGCGTTCGACTGGCTGCGCGAGGAGGTGAAGAAGCACGGCTTCAAGGGCGTGATCTTCGTCGCCAGCCACTGGAACGAGTGCGCGGCCGCGGCGAAGATGGGCTTCGACGTGCAGCTGCCGTACAACTACGGCGGAAACGCCTGGGATCCGCAGCTGAACCGCACGCTGAACGAGAACCGCCTCAAGGCCTCCGCGGGCACGGGCGTCTTCACGCCGCCCGCCGTCGCCGTGGGCTTCGACAACGTGCCGTGGGGCGGCACGCGCAAGCCGATGATGACGCCGGCGGACTTCAAGGCGACCCTGAAGTGGATGCGCGACGACTTCGGCCCGCGCACCTGGAAGAAGGGCACGTGGCAGGAGAACTTCCAGTGGATCTGCACGTGGAACGAGTACGGGGAGGGCACCTACATCGCGCCGACGCGCGACGCCCGCGGCTTCGGCTACCTCGACGCGGTCCGCGAGGTGTTCACGGACGCGCCCGCGGATCCGTCCGTCGACGTCGTCCCGACCGAAGCGCAGCTCGCGCGCATCTGCAGCCTCTATCCACAGGCACCCTGGACGCCGACGCGCCTCGCGCTGACGTTCGACGACGGCCTGAAGTCCCACTACGACCTCGCGGCTCCCGAACTGGAGAAGCGCGGCTGGCGCGGCCTCTTCTGCGTCATCGCGGGGGACGTCGGCAAGCCCGGGAAGATGACCTGGGACGACCTCCGCGACCTGCAGCGCCGCGGGCACGAGATCGCCAACCACACGCTCTCGCATCCCGACCTGGCCGCGCTCTGCAAGGCCGGCGAGACGAACGAAGTGCGCCGGCAGATCGTCGAGGCGCAGCGGCTGTTCGGGCAGGAGAAGGTCCGGACGCGCTTCCTCTGCCTGCCGTTCACCCGCAACGCGCCCGAGGTCGGCCTGTACGCGAAGGCCGCCGGGCTCGAGGTGATGACCGTCCGCCGCGACACCTACGGGACGTGGAAGAAGGACGTGGCGAAGGACGTCGCCGCGCTGCGCGCGCAGGGCGCGACGCGCGCGGACTTCCTCGTGCACGGCATCACGCCCGCGGGCGGCGGCTGGATGCCGTTCGCCGACCTGGAGGCGTTCCGGAAGTACCTCGACGACATCCGGTCCGCCGAACAGGCTGGCCTCGTCTCGGTCGGCCCCTACGGCCGCTAGGACGCGTTTCCGCTCCTCGTGGGCGTCAGTTGAGCGGGAGCATACGCTGGAGGTCGTCCAGCGTGAGACGGTCCTTGAGGGCCGTCCCGCTGATCTGGCGGTGGAAGGACTCCCGGATCAGCACGGAGAGCTTCCGGACGGCCCAGGGAATGGGCATGCCGAGCGGGCGGATGTTCGAGACGCAGTTGCGGTCCGAATCGACCGAGCTGTTGCGCGCCATGTAGGTGAAGTACGCGCTCAGCGAGTCCGGGGACCCCAGCCCCGGGCGTTCGCCCAGCAGGATGATGACGAGGCGCGCCTGGAGGATGTCCGAGACCGCGTCCGCGATCTTCACGCGGCCGAAGGGCACGACGACGACGGGATAGAACGAGAACGTGTCGCCCAGCTCGTCGCGCAGCCCCTTGGCGACCGCGACCGCATGCGATTCGGCTGCGACTGCGGAGAGCCCGTCGGAGATGACGATCGAGATGTCGCGCACGCCCCATTCCACCGACTTCGCGAGGAGCATCTCGGCGGAATCACCGTCGAGGATGCGTCCGCGCTCCGGGTGGAGCAGGTAGTCGAGCTTGTCCGTGACGGTGGATTTCGCGTGGACGAAGTCGAAACCCGCCTCGCCCAGCTGCGCGTCCACGACCTTCGGGGAGAAAGGCGCATGAACTGCATCGCGGGCGCGCGCATGGGCGAGGCGGAAATCAAGAAGATTGGCGGTGCGGAGGCTGCCGCCGGCGCGGCCCATCGCGATGCGGGCCGTGGTGAAGCGCTTGAGCGCCGACCAGGTGTCAGGCGACAAGTTCGCGCTGGTAGCCGATAAGAGCATGGTTGCCTCCCTTCGAGGTGATGAGACGCTGGCGGGCGTCGACGAGGTCCATCTCCTCGAGCCAGGCCTCGAATTCCGGCGCGGGCCGCTTGCCGAAGACCTGCCGGACGTAGTGGATGTCGTGGTAGCTGGTGGTCTGGTAGCCGAGCATGACGTCGTCGCCGCCCGGAATGGCCATCTGGTAGGTGAGTCCCGCGGCCGCGAAGCACGTCATCAGCACGTCCATGTCGTTCTGATCGGCCTCGGCGTGGTTCGTATAGCAGATGTCGCAGCCCATGGGCAGGCCGAGCAGCTTGGCGCAGAAGTGGTCCTCGAGCCCGGCGCGGATGATCTGCTTGCCGTCGTAGAGGTACTCGGGGCCGATGAAGCCGACGACCGTGTTGACGAGCAGGGGCTTGTAGCGGCGCGCGACCGCGTAGGCGCGGGCCTCGCACGTCTGCATGTCCACGCCCCAGTCGCCCCGGCCGGAAAGGGCGCTGCCCTGGCCAGTCTCGAAGTACATCACGTTCTGGCCGACCGTGCCCCGCTTGAGCGAGAGGGCGGCGTCGTATGCCTCGTCCAGCACGTTCAGGTTGATGCCGAAGACCTTGTTCGCGATCTCGGTGCCGGCGATGGACTGGAAGACGAGGTCCACCGGCGTGCCCGACCGCATGACCTCGATGGCGTTCGTCACGTGGGCGAGCACGCAGCTCTGGGTGGGAATGTGGTAGCGGTGGATGAGCTCGTCGATGAGCTTCAGGAGCTCCTGCATCATCGGGACGGAGTCCGTCGCCGGGTTGATTCCGATCACGGCGTCGCCGCAGCCGTAGAGGATGCCCTCCAGCATGGAGGCGGCGATGCCCTTGAGGTCGTCCGTCGCGTGGTTCGGCTGGAGCCGCGTCGAAAGTCGGCCCGGCAGGCCGATCGTGTCGCGGAAGGCCGTGACGACGCGGCACTTCGAGGCGATCAGGATCAGGTCCTGGTTCGAGCAGACCTTCGACACGGCGGCGACCATCTCCGGTGTGAGCCCCGGGGCGAGCGCGGAGAGGGCCGCCGCGTCCGTCTCGTAGCGCAGCAGCCAGTTCCGGAACTCGCCGACCGAGAGGTTCTTCACGGGCGCGAAGGCGGCCGCGTCGTGCGTGTCCACGATGAGCCGCGTCACTTCGTCCTTCTCGTACGGAATGAGGGGCTCTTCCAGGAAGGTCCGGAGCGGCACCTCCGCGAGGAGCATCTGCGCGGCGACGCGTTCCTCGTCGCAGCTCGCCGCGCAGCCCGCGGTCACGTCCCCCGAGCGCATCGGGGACGCCTTGCCCATCAGCTCCTTGAGGGAGCCGAACGTCCAGTGCCGGCCGGCGATCTCGAGGGTGACCGGTTCCATTACAGCGCTCCCTTCACGGCGTAGCCGAAGGCGCTGCGGCAGAAGTCGCCGAACCAGCCGCAGTGGGTGACGAGCCAGTCGACGGGGCCGAGGGACTTGCCGTTCACGTAGTCCGGGAACCAGAGGGCGATGTCCGGGAAGACCATGATCAGGACGATCGCGATCACCATGAGGATCAGGAAGGGGATGATCGACGAGTAGATGTCCTTGATCGTGATCTCGTCCGGACTCATCGCGCGCATCATGAACAGGTTGTACCCGAACGGCGGCGTGATGTAGGCGATCTGGCAGGTGATCGTGTAGAGGACGCCGAACCAGATCGGGCTGAACCCGAGCTCCTTCACCAGCGGGATGAAGAGCGGCGCGACGATGATCAGCATCGCGGTGTCGTCCAGGAAGATGCCGAGGACGATGAAGGCGAGCTGCATCATGAACAGGATGCACCAGGGCGAGAGGCCGAGGTCCGCGGTGAAGAACTCCTTCAGCACGTCGACCGCGTGGAGCGAGTCGAAGACGGCGGAGAACGAGAGCGCGGCCATCATGATCCAGAGGAACATCGCCGAGTTGTTCAGCGTCTCCTTCAGCGTCTTCGTGAAGACCTTCATCGTCAGGCGCTTCTTGAAGAGCGCGATGAGGAAGGCCGCGAGGGCGCCGACGGCCGAGCTCTCCTCCAGGGACGTGAGGCCCGAGAAGAAGGAGCCGATCACCGAGAGGACGAGCGCGATCGGCAGGATGCCGGCGCGCAGGACCTTGAACTTCTCGGCCCAGCTGAAGTTCCGCTGCTCCTTCGGCAGGATCGGCCCGAGCTTCGGGTTGATCCTGCAGCGCACGACGACGTAGCCGAAGAACAGGAGCGAGAGGAGGAGGGCGGGGCCGATGCCGGCCAGCCAGAGGTCCTTCACCTGTTCGCGGGCGATCATCCCGTACAGGACGAGCACGATCGAGGGCGGGAACAGGATGCCGAGGCTCGAACCCGCCTGGATCACGCCGGAGATCATGCGCTTGTCGTAGTTCCGCTTCAGCAGTTCCGGCAGCGCGACCGAGCAGCCGATCGCCATGCCGGCGACCGAGAGGCCGTTCATGCACGAGATCATGATCATCACGAGCAGCGTGCCGACGGCGAGTCCGCCCCGCAGTCCGCCGAACCAGACGTGGAACATGTGGTACATGTCGTTCGCGATGCCGGATTCGCTGAGCATGAAGCCCATGAACACGAACATCGGCAGCGTCAGCATGGGGTACCAGTTGAACAGCTTGATGGCCGCGTTGAACCCGTAGCCCAGCGCCCCGCGGTCGATGAAGACCAGGGCGAAGGCGACGCCCACGAAGCCCATCACGCCGAACACGCGCTGGCCCGTCAGCATCAGGGCCATGAGCAGGGAGAACATCAGGAAGATGATGATCCCCGGGCTGGACTGGAGATACTCGATCCATGTCATCGCTTCAGGCATACCACACCTCTAATCAGGAACAGGAGTGAGAGGAGGAGGACCGTGAACCCGAGCATGAACCAGGTCGGGTTGGAGCAGGCGGCGGCGAGGCCGTACCCCGCCGCGGCGCAGGCCGCGCCGACGCCGAGGAACACGAAGTAGGGCGTCCAGTACGGGCGCTCGACGTCGGGCTCGGCCGGCACGGGGACGTCCGGAATCGGCGCGGGCTTCTTCGGAATGCGCGGGTCGAAGACCTTGATGAGGTCGCGGCCCTTCGGGTCGGGGCCGAAGCCCGTCGTGCCCGGGGCGCCGTCCTGCCCGAGCAGGACCAGGGCGCCGAGCATCGCGAGGACGCCGAAGCCGGGTATCAGGGCGAAGAAGCCGAATCCGGCCGCCCACCAGCCCGACATGTCCAGGTCGTGGAAGCGCCGGACCATCGCGGGGATCGTGCAGATCGGCGCGCCGACGGCGAGCAAGCCGCCCACGAGGGTGGCGAGCAGCCCCCAGCCGCCTTCCGGCGTGACGCGCGGGACGCCGACCACCAGCAGCAGGGCCCCCAGGGCCCCCGCGGCGGCGCAGCAGCCGAAGGTCTTCCAGTACTGCGGGCGCGTCGCGCGCCCGGCGTAGAGCTTCTCCTCCTCGGCCTCCGCGTCCGGCAGATCGAACGGCTTCCGGCAGGCGACGAGGAGCGCCTTGACGAAGTCGACGCACATCTGGAGGAACATGAAGAAGATGCCGATCTCCATCGCGATCTTGATCGGGGCCATGTACGGCGCCCAGACCGTGTGGTTGATCTGCTTCGAGACGACGGCGTAGGCGCAGCTGTCCCAGCCGCCGAGCAGCATCACGACAAGGTAGAAAAGGACGAAGAACGAGGTGACCGCGTCGACGATCGCCTTCGTGCGCGGCTTCCAGTTCGCGTAGAGGAAGTCCATGCGCACGTGCGCCCCCTGCTGGAGGGAGTAGCCCGCGCCGAGGATGTAGTAGGCGCCGACCGCGAACTGGGCGGTTTCCAGCGCCCAGATGGTCGAGACGTCGCCCCCGCGCGCGAAGACGGGGAACATCAGCACGGCGAGGACGACGAGCAGGAGGTACATGGCGGCGAGTCCGAGTGACCGGACCGCCGCCTCCACGAATCGGATGGTTTTCGTGATCATGTCCGCAGACCTAGTAGCGGTAGGGCTTGCCCGCCTTCGCCATCACCGCGTTGTACTTGCGGAAGGCCTCGACGACGGCCTTCGCGCGCGGCGAGGCCTTGGCGATCTCCTCCCAGAAGGGCACGGCCTTCTCCTCGACGGTCTTCCACTCCGCGTCCGGGATGGAGCAGAGCCGGAGCTTGCCGCCGTTGACGCGCAGGTCGGCCTCGCCGCCCCAGTACCAGTGCTGGCGGTAGTAGTGCGAGGAGTCCATCGAGAGCCTGAAGAGCTCCTTCAGGTCCTCCGGCACCTTGTTCCAGCTTTCGGTGTTGGCGAAGTAGGAGCCGATCCACGCGCCGGAGAGCGAGTTCGTCAGGAAGTACTTGCAGGCGTCGGCCCAGCCGACGGTGTAGTCCTCCGTGATGCCCGACCAGGCCACGCCGTCCAGCGTGCCGGTGCGGAGCGCCATCTCGGCGTCCTCGTACGGCAGCGTGACCGGCACGACGCCGAACTGCGAGAGGAACTTGCCCGCGGTCGGGAAGGTGTAGACCTTCAGGCCCTTGAGGTCCTCGAGGTGGTTGATCGGCTTCTTCGTCGCGAAGTGGCAGGGGTCCCAGGAGCCCGCGGAGAGCCAGGTGACCTTGCCGCCGGAGGCCTCCTTGTAGGACTCCGACCAGATCTTGTCGAGGCCGTACTTGGAGAAGAGCACCGGCACGTCCAGCGAGTAGCGCGAGGCGAACGGGAAGTAGCCGCCGAAGACGCGCACGTCGGCCGCGGAGGACATCGAGTCGTCGTCGGACTGCACGCCGTCGATCGTGCCGGCCTGCAGGGCGCTGAAGAGCTCGGACGTCGGCACGAGCTGGTCGGCGTAGTAGAGGTCGATGTGCATGCGGTTGCCGGCGACCTTGTTGAACGCGTCGATCGCGGGCTTGCAGACATGCTGCGCGAGCGCGGTGCCGGCGTAGGTCTGGAAGCGCCACTTGATCATCTTGTGCGTCTGCGGAATCGTCACGCCCTTGTCGAGCGGGCTCTTCTTGTCCTTCGGATCGCAGCCGACCAGGGCCGCGCCGGCGGCCAGGCCGGCGCCCGCGCAGGCGGTCTTGAGGAATTCACGCGTCGAGAGGTTCTTCATTTCGTTCACGCTTTCTTTTTTTGGGGGGGGAGTGGGTGCTGGATTCGTCTTGCCGGCTGCGGGGGTCAGAAGCTGAGCGTCATGTTGACGCCGCCCCAGACGAGCTGGTCCTTGCCGCAGCCCATGTAGTCCGCCTTGCGGAGCTCGTGGGAGGGGATCCAGGTGTAGTTGACCTGCGCGCTGACGGAGAGGTAGTCCGTGATCGCGTAGCTCGCCGAGACGCCGACCGTCTGGTCGGTGATCTCCGTGCCGCAGTCGGTCCAGGCGTTGCCGCCGAAGCCGAGCGAGGCCGAAGGCGAGACGGTCAGCTTCTCCGTCACCTCGAAGTCGTGGGAGAGGCCGAGCGAGTAGTAGAGGCACGAGACGTCGTTGTCCGCGGAGTCGGCGTAGTTCCAGTACGCGCTCGCACGCGGCGTGACGATCGGGTTGTCGTACGAGACCGTCGCGTAGAGGTCCTGGTCGTGGTGCCCGTTGTTGTTCGGGAACGTGTAGAAGATGTGCCCGACCTCGAAGCCCACGCCGGCGAGCTCGACCGAGTAGCTCAGCGTGTAGTCGATCTCCTGCAGGCCGCCGCTCCGGCGGCTGTTCGTCGCGGTGCCGCGCTTGTGCGTCAGGTCGTAGCTCTGCCACACGTTGCCGGCGATGGACCCGAAGTCGCCCAGGTCGAGGCCCGCGGTGACGGAGGGCTGCCAGACGGGGTTGCCGTTGCAGATCGTGCCGCGCCACACGTAGTCGCTCAGGACGTCGAGCGAGACTTCGACGGAGAAGGGGGACTTGTCCGTCTTCTCCAGTTCCGCCGCGGGCTGCTGCGTCGCGGCCTCCTCGGCGAGGAGGGCGGGGGCGAGCGGGGCCGTGAGGGTGAGGAGGGCGACGCCTCCGAGCTTCTTCATCGTGTTCATCTTTGTTGTCTCCTTGTTTGGGTCCGTTTTTTTCGGACGCCCGCTTCCTAGCACGATGCGTGCCAAGTCGGGGGAATGCACATGCCAGGTCGGAAGTCGACAAAAGATGGAAAACGCGACGGGCCTCCTCCCCCGCTGTTTTTACACGGCCTGTACGAATGCCGCTGACACTGAACGAAATGGAACCGACCTGTTTTCATTTTCTGTGTACAGGGGTGACAGAAAGTGAAAAACATGATAAACTGCCATCACACGTTTAAAACAAATGTGAAGGGTCTTGATGCTCCAAGTGAAGTGGGGACGGGACATGAAGGAAAAGATTCTCATCGCCGCGATGGAGGAATTCGCGGACAAGGGCTACAGGGGCGCCACGCTCCGCGGCATCGCGGGCAAGATCGGCGTCACGGCCGCGCTCGTGAACTACCACTACGGGTCAAAGGCCCGTCTGGCGGATGCCGTCATCGAGGCGGAGCGCCGGGCGGTCTCGGTGCCCATCGTCGCCGATCTCAACGGCATCGTCTCGGACCTGTCCTGGCGCGCGGCGTTGAAGGAATTCATCTACCGCGTCATCGACGTGTTCACGTCCGACGAGGTCCCGAACCGCTACTTCGCGGCTCTCTACCGCCAGGAGGCCGCCAACGTCTCGGACAAAGTCAAGTCGCTGCACGACACCTGCCTCATGCCGGTCTACGACCAGCTTGAGAAGCTCGTCGCGCTGGGCGTGCCCGCGGGCGACCAGTACGCGCCCCGCCTCTGGGCGCTGTCGCTCTGGAACCTGGTGCTGGCCTACGCCCTCAAGGATCCCCACCGCGTCGGCGCGTACATCCCGGAGGGGCTTTCGCCGGCCCTCTTCCGGACCGTCGCGGTGGACTTCATGGTGGACCGCGTCCTCGGCCTCCTGCACTACGTCGACCCCCAGCCGGCGAAGGCCTAGGTCGATGAAGGTCCTGCGCCC
>JAEDMN010000186.1 GCA_016302985.1 Kiritimatiellia bacterium
CGCGCGGGCGTACGAGACGCCGCCGATGCGGCCGCACTGGCCGTCGACGAAGTTGCGCGCAAACCACGCGTCAAAGCTCGCTTTCACCTCTTTTGTCAGTTCCTGTCGCGTCATGGCCGCCTCCGGGGAGATGATAGCACTTCCCCTTCCCCTTTGCAATGAGAATTTGATGCGTAATGGTCTTATTGCGGGGAAGCGGAGGCGGGTGGTATAATACGGGGCATGTTCACTGGCAGGAAAGGAAATCTCAGGGAATCGTTCAGGACGGTGTTTCCGCTCATTCTCGCGATGGGGGCGAACGCGATCAACCAGTTCGCCGACCGCATCTTCCTCGCCCGCTTCTCCGACTCGGCCATCCAGGCCTCGCTGCCCGGCGGCATCCTCAGCTGGCTCTTCATCTGCCTGCTCGTCGCGACCGCGGGCTACTCCGGCACCTTCGTCGCCCAGTTCCACGGCGCCGGCTCCCGACGGGACGCGGCCGCGGCCTACGGGCAGGGGCTCTGGCTCACGCTCATGTGCCTGCCGCTCGTGCTCGGCTCGATTCCGCTGGGCCATCTGGTCTTCGACCTCTGCGGACACGCGCCCGCGATCGTCGCGGAGGAGAAGGCCTACTACGACATCCTGCAGCTCGGGGGCGTCTTCTGCGTGCTCAACGCCGTCCTTTCCGGCTACTTCACGGGCATCGGCCGCTCGCGCCTCGTCGGCTTCGCCAACGTCGTCGGGAACCTCGCCAACCTCGTCCTGGACTGGATGTTCATCTTCGGGAAGTGCGGATGCGCCGCCTGGGGCATCCGCGGCGCCGGCTGGGCGACCGCGATCGCGGCCGCGCTGCCCTGCGTCATTCTCGGCGCGGTCACGCTGTTCGACCCCGCCCTCCGCGGCGCGCGCTATCTCGCCGCGCTCCGCCTGCGCGGGAATCTGCTGCGGCGCATCGTCCGCTACGGCATCCCCTCCGGACTCCACCAGTTCATCGACGTGGCGACCTTCACCGTCTTCGTCATGCTCACGGGGCGCCTGGACGCGATGAGCTTCGCCGTCTCCAACATCGGCTTCGCCGTCAACCACCTCTCCTTCGCGCCGCTGATGGGACTGAACCAGGGCGCCAGCGTGCTGGTCGGCCAGCACCAGGGCGCCCACGACCCGGACGCCTCGATCCGCGCCACGAAGAGCTGCCTCTTCATCGCCCTTACGTACATGGGCCTCTTCGCCACCGTGCTGTTCTGCTTCCCCGACGCCATCATGGACCTCTTCCGCGGCGAGGCCTCGCAGTTCGACCCGGCCGCCTTCCGCAAGCTGGGCCGCACCCTGCTGTGGCTGCTCCTGTCCTGGGGGCTGTTCGACGCGACCGGCCTCGTCGTCGGCGGCGCGCTCAAGGGCGCCGGCGACACGAAGTTCGTGATGTGGGCCCTGATGGCGATTTCGCTGGGACTCTGGATGCCGGCCGTCTTCGCCGTGATGGCGTTCGCGCCGTCGATCACGTCCCTCTGGCTCACGATGCCGTTCTACTGCTGCATCTGCGCGACGACCTGCATCGTGCGGTTCAGACGCGGGAAGTGGAAGCAGCTGCGCCTCGTCGACGACCTCGTGACGAGCGCCTAGCCCCGGCGGCGCGATGGGACATCGCGCCCTTATACCTACCGGTGGACGTCGGCGACGTTCGTCAGGTTGACGGGCTGCTTCTTCGCCCCGGGGTGGAGGCGGATTTCGTTTCCGCGCAGGTCGAGGCCGGTGCAGCCGACGACGTCGATGCCGCGCCAGCAGTCCTCGATCCGGTTGCCCGTGATCGCGATGTCGCGGTGCGAGTCGGCCGGCAGCGGCTTCCGCGCACCGTTGTTGCCCGCGAGCAGCACGCCGCCGCCGTTGCGGCGGAAGACGTTGCCCGTCACCTTCAGGTTCCGGCTGCAACCGCCTTCCATCCACTCGTACTCGGGCGAAATCTGGATGGCAAAACCCTCCACGCCCTCGAGCACGTTGTCCGCCATCACGCCGTCCGAGGCCTTGATCAGCAGGCCCCGCGCGCGGTTGTGCCCCATCGTGCAGTTGCGGATCACGAAGCCGTTGCCCATGCGCCGGTTGGAGATCAGCACGGACCCCGTCGGCAGCACCACGTCCGAATCCAGCGTCGCCCGGTAGGCGTTCGGCAGGTTGCGGCAGAGGCCGGGCCAGAGGTTGTAGCTTTCGAAGAGCTTCCGCTCGGCCGCGGTCGTCGGACCGTCGGGCTCGATGGACACCAGCTTCGCGTCCGGCGGACAGGCACCCTCGAAGGTCAGCAGCTGGCACGTGTCGCCCGGCGCGATGCGCAGGGAGCCATAGGGGGCGAGGCGGACCTCGCGTCCCTTCTGCCCGACGACGATGGCGTAGAAGCCGCTGATGTTCACGCAGTCGTCGCAGTGGTACTGGAACGTGCAGCCGTCCAGCGTCGGCCCCACGTAGGAGCAGCGCGAGTTGAAGGCGTCGTGGTTGCCGCTGCGCAGGCGGGGCATCGCGCGCGGAAAGAGGTCCGTCTCCGGCGGACGCCGCACGAGCCGGCAGTTCCGGTAGACATTGGCGTCCGCCGAGACTTCCGCGAATCCGCAGCCGTGCGGCGTCGAATAGACGGTCACGTTCTCGAACGTGCAGTGCGCGCAGGCACCCGCCGCCACCGCGCTCGCGGCGATCGGGCGGCCCGTCTCGCGGATGCTCCACACGGCGATGTCGCCCACGTCGCCCGTCCGGTCCTGTCCGCCGGTGACGCGGTAGGTGTCCCGCCCCGTGCGCACGATCGCGATGTTGTCCCGGAAACGCATGAAGTTCTTCGGCTCGCGCGTCTTCGCGTCGTAGGCCTGGACGGGCCAGAAGGCGCCGTCGCCGCCCGCGAGCTGGGCGTCGTCGGGGCACGGGTAGCCCGGCACCACGCGCACGTCCCAGTTCCGGTCGGCGTCGACCTTCTCGATCACGGCCTGCGTGAACGGCAGCTCCGCGTAGTCGACCGAGACGTTGCGCACCGTGACGTTCGTGCAGCCCTGCAGGCCGAACATCCCCGTCGCGACGCAGCCGACGAGTTCGCCGCCGTTGAAGTCGATCGTCACGTCCCGCTCGCCCACGAGCTCGAGATACGTCGACGCGCCCGGCTTCGGCATGAGCCAGTAGCGCGCCTTCGGGACGGAGATGGCCTTCGCGCCGCGGGCGAGCTCCGCGCGGATGTAGGCGACGGGGTCCAGCCAGGAGGCGCGGACCGCCGGGACGGCGGTCCCTACCGGAGCGGAGCCATCCGAGGAGGTCATGACGTTCCCCGATTCGACGACGTTCCGGTAGGCCTCGCGCGGGAGGCCTTTGCGGTGCGCGGCCGCGCCGCCGAAATGGAGGCCGCAGCCGAGGAAGACGTTGTCCGCGATCTTCACGTCCTCGGCGAGGCCGCCCTCGAGCCACTCGTACTCGGGGCCGATGAAGAGTCCGTAGCCCTCGCTGTGGTCGAAGACGTTGTCCGCGACCGTGCCGTGCGAGGCGCGGAGGCGGACGCAGTACGCGCGGTTGCGGCCGAAATGGCAGCCGCGGATCTCGAAACCGTTGCCCTGCGCGCGGTTGGAGACGACGGCGTCGCCGCGCTTCAGCGCCGACGCGTCGTCCACTTCGATCTCGACCGCCGTGCGGCAGAGCGCGTCCAGACCGCGCCAGAGTCCGATCGTCTTCAGATAGGCGCGCTCCGCGTCCGTCAGCGCGCAGCCCGCGCGCACGGCGGACACCTTCATTTCGGGCAGCGCCCGGCCTTCGAAGGACATCGCCTGCGCCGTGTCGCCCACGTGGAAGACGGACGGGATGTACTCGAGCAGGCGGACCTTCCTCCCGTCGACGGCGTAGACCACGCCATACATGCCGGAGATGTTCACGGCGTCGTCGCAGTGGTGCATCGCGGTGCAGCCGAGGATCTTCGGGCCCACCACCGCGCGGCGGCTCATGAAGGCGTCGTGGTTGCCGCTGCGCAGGCGCTTCAGCCCGCGCTTCACGAAGTCCGTCTCGGGCGGACGGCGGACGATCTGGCAGGCGCGGTACTCGTTCGCCTCGCAGAGATGCTCCTCGAAGGCGCGCCCGCCCGGCGTCGCGTACTCGACGACGTTCTCGAACACGCAGCGGACGGTCGCGCGGCAGTAGACGACGTCGCGCTCGGAGACGTGGTCGCCCTCGACCGCGCCCTTCGGCGGCGGCATGCCCCAGACGACGTAGTCGCCGACTTCGCCGCGGCGGTCGTTGCCGCCGGAGACGCGGTAGGTGTCCGCGCCGGTCTTCTCGATCGAGAACCCGCCCCAGCAGCGCATCGGGTTCTTCAGCTCGAGCGTCTTGCGGTCGTACACCTGGAACGGCCAGTTCCCCTCGCCGCCGTCCGGCGGGACGGGATAGCCGGGGATGAGCTTCACGGTCCAGGTCCGGTCCTTGTCGGACGCGACGATCTCGCCCTGCGTGAACGGCAGCGTGCGGTAGTCGAACGACACGTTGCGGACGGTCACGTTCGTGCAGTCCTCCAGGCGGAGGAAGCCCGTCGTGACCTTGCCGCGGATCTCCGAACCGGCGAAGTCGACGATGACGTCCGACAGCCCCTTCAGCGACAGGTAGGCGCCGCCGTCCTTCGGCTCGACCGTGTACACGCCCTTCGGGACCGTGACGAGCTTCTTCCCGGCGCGGATCTGCTCGCGGACCGCGTCGAACGGATCGAACGCGCAGAACCCGTCGTCCCATTTCTGCAGCAGCAGGCGGGAGAGTCCGCGGCACGCCTCGACCGAGAGCAGGCGGTCGAACGCGACGAGCTCCGCGACGTCGCCGTCGAAATAGCGTCCGCCCAGGTAGGTGCCGAGCGCGGGCGTGAACGCCGCGCGCGAGGTCGCGCCCCAGAACGAGGTGTCCCTGTCGTGCCGCATCGCGATGACCTGCACGCCGCCCGGCGCGAACGGCACGACGCCCCCGTGCGTCTCGCCGTTCACCATCAGCGGGCCCGCGGAGTTGAAGTTCGGTCCGCCCCACGAACCGTTGACGTTCACGTTCTCCCATGCGCAGGACTTGTTCGCCATGCGCAGGCCGGTCTCGACGCCCTTCGCGCCCCAGACGCCGGAGAAGTCGCACGGACAGCCGCGCGGACGGCAGACGAGGAGGACGGTGCGGTGCGTCGCCTCCCGCGCGCCGAAGAGGCCGTTCGGCCCGGCCGCGCCGAAGGAGACGACGGGCCGGTCGTTCAGCGCGTTCGTGCAGGCGGGCGCGTGCGCGGCGTCGGCGGGACGGAAGACGAAGCCGTTCCCGTTCACGGACGTCCAGGACGTGACGCGGCCCTGCGCGTCGAGCGCGAGCGTGCCCTTCGCCGCGGCGTCGAGATGGTAGACGACGGACTTGTCCTTCAGCAGCTTCTCGGCGTCCGCGGGCGCGAGGGCGGGCGCGGGTTTCGGGGCGGTCGCCGCATTCCAGCCGGCGTCGCGGGTCTGGCGCTGCATGCCCGCGGGGCGCCAGCCGTGCGTGGAGCCCTGCACGTAGGTGATCTGCTTCGGACCCTTCAGGTTGCGGTAGATGAGCGTGAGCGAGGCCGGCGTCGAGACGTAGTCCCCGAGGCCGGAGAAGGAGATGTTCACGGGGCACGTGATGCGCTTCGCCGCGAAGACGGGGTCGAAGTACGCCATGTCCGGGAACCAGCAGGCGGGACGGTACGTCGAGCGCAGGCGCTTGAACTCGGCCTGTCCGGTCCAGTCGCCGCCCCAGGATCCGTTGCCGTTCATGCGCGTCACGCCGGGCACGTGCGCGGCCGCGTGGTAGCACTGCCAGTCGCCCTGGCTGCCACCCGAGATCACGAGCTCCTTCCCGTCCCACTCCGGCAGCGTCTTGATCCACTGCAGGTAGCGGATCGCGCGCAGCGCGCACCACTTCCAGTAGCTCGTCTCCTTCCGCTCGTTCGCCTTCGGGCCCATGCCGTAGCCGAAGCCGGGCTCGGAGACGTCCTTGAAGAACTGCTTCACGTACTCCGGTCCGCGGCCGAGCTCGTAGCCGTTCGGGTTGATGAGCATCGAGATGCGGTCGTGCGGGCCGCCGGACGGCGCGAGCTGCTCGTCCTGGGACGCCCCGCGGTAGCCGGCGGAGATCGGCATGCGGTTCGACGGCGACGCCGCGACGGGGATCGTGAGGTAGCCCGTCACGGGCTGCGGACCGGCGCAGGCGATGCGCACGGCGTAGAGGCGCACCTCCTTGTCCTTGCAGTCCACCGGCTTCATCTCGGCCTTCAGCGGCACGGCGTCCAGCTCCTTCATACAGGACGCCCAGAACGCGTCGTAGTCCGCCGGCTCCGTCGCCATCGGGATCTCGTCCGGACGCACCCCCGCGCCGCCCTGGAAGAACACGCGCTTCTCCCAGCGGTGGTTCTTGGGAACGCGCCTCCCGTCCTTCGTGACGACGTTCGCCTCGAGGCAGACGAAGCCCGGCTTCGCGCTCTTCGTCTT
>JAEDMN010000187.1 GCA_016302985.1 Kiritimatiellia bacterium
GGGCACTCCGTCTACAGTCCGACGAAGTAGGCGCGACTCAGTGCGCGTACAGGAACGTGCAGGCTCCGCTCGCGGCGTCCTCGCGCTTGATCTCGTCCCACATGGGCGGACGGCGTTCGCCCTCGGCCAGCGGCTTCGGGAAGAAGAAGTCGTGTCCCGGAGCGAGCTTCAACTCGGCCCGGTCCGCAAACGTGCGGAACGTCGCGAAGCCGATCGTGCCCCACCACCCCGTCGAGGGCAGGCAGGCGTAACGGACGACATGGCGCTTCGAATAGCCCTTGTGGAACCAGTTCCGGTACCAGCGGTGGTTATGGCCGTGCACATAGCCGGCGAAGTTGGGGTTGTCCTCCAGCGCGGCGAGCACCGAGACCTTCTTCGCCTTCTTGCCCGAGCCAACCGTCACGAGGACCTCCTGCGGCGGGTGGTGGCACCCGACGAAGAACGGACGCTTCGCTTCCGCGGCGGTCTTCATCAACCACGCGGCCTGCGCGTCGTCGAGCGTGCCGTCGACCTTGTTGCCCGTCCCCTCTCCCTTCGGATTCTCGTTGAGCGAGTCCAGGAGGAGGAAGTCGGCCGTGCCGAGGTCGACCTTGCTCGTCACGCGCCCGGGAACCGGCGTGATATCCTTCTGCCGCGGATAGGCGGCGAACAGCGGCTCGCGGTGGTCGTGGTTGCCCGTCGTGACCGTCACCTCGATGCCGGCGTCGGTGAGACGCTTCAGCTTCGGGGCGGACTCGGCGTAGTCGGCCGCCCACCCGTTCCAGAGCGCGACGTCGCCGAAGACGAGCGCGCGCGCGGGACGCGGGTTCATCGCCAGGATCTGGTCGAGGACCTTGTCCAGCAGCGGATTCTGGTAGGTCGGCTGCCCCTTCACGTTCAGGCCGCTGATGTGGATGTCGGAGAGGAAGACCGAGAGGTTCTGGTCCACAACGGGCTTGTCGGCACCGGTGGCGGAAACGCAACCGGCCGCCGCGGTCGCGGCGGCGCCGATGAAGAATTCACGTCGAGTCATTTTCATTCCTTTCTGCGGCGCGATGGGGGCGTCGCGTTCTACCGTTACAGCCATTCGATCCGGGCGCCGTCCTTGCGGTTGACGCAGCGGACGTAGTCCACGAGCGGTTCGCCGAAGAGCATCGCGTGGAACGGCGCGCCGCGCGGCACGCCGAAGACATCGAGGGCCTCGGGCACCGCGTCCACGATGTGCGTGAGGAAGCCGAACCAGGTCGTGCCGAGCCCCGCGGTCTGCGCAAGGACGTCGAAGTACGCGCACGCCGCGTCGCAGTCCACCTGCGGCGTCACGGCCTTCGGATCTCCGTAGACGATCAGGAGGTGCGGCGCGCCGCGGAAGAAGACGTCGTGCTCGGGATGCTCCTGCCAGTCGCGGACGATGTCCTGCATCCGCGCGGGCAGCTGGTCCATCTTCGCGACGAGAAGCTCCATCAGGCGCTGACGGCAGGACGCGAGCTTCGAGGACGAATCGACGACCTTGAAGACGAGGTGGCGCATGTTGCAGCCGGTCGGCACATACTTGAGGACCTCGAGCAGCTCGGCGATTTCGCCTCGCGGCACGTCGGCCTTCACGAACTGGCGGATCGAACGGCGCGTCATCAGCAGATTGGCGACTTCGTTCGTGGGCGGGATGGGCATTTCGTCCAGGTTGCGGCAGTCGTCCGGGCCAACCCCGTTGACCGTCACCGCGCCCTCGGGACAGACGACCAGGCAGTGCTGGCAGTCCATGCACGCGTCGGCCCGGCCATCCTTCACGACGGGGCGTCCCTCCTGCATGTCCAGCACGCCCATCGCGCAGTCCTTCACGCACTTGCCGCAGCCCCTGCAGAGGGCGGAAACTTCGAATGTCATAAGCCTGTGGTCTCCAGAAAATTTAACTGATTATACCAAAACACCGCGCATCACGGGCGCGCGGTCATCTCGACGACGACCGTGGCGCCGGCGACGACGTCCGCGTGCTTCAGCGGGTCGAGCGCCGTACCCTTCACCCCGTTGACCATGATCGAGCGGACATACTTCGCGTCCTTCGTCGACTGCGGGGCGGCCAGCGTGAAGTCCTTGCCGTTCTGAAGGTGGATCGTCGCCTTCGTGAACACGGGCGAGCCCCACTGGTACTCGGGCAGGCCCGGCGTGACCGGATAGAAGCCGAGCATCGAGAAGACCGCGTACGCGCTCATGCCGCCCCCGTCCTCGTCGCCGCACATGCCCATGCGGTCGTTGCGGAACCAGCATTCGAGCGTCTTGCGGACGAACTTCTGCGTCTTGTCGGGCCGGCCGGCGTAGTTGTACAGGTACGGGATGTGGAAGCTCGGTTCGTTCGCCATCGTGAAGGCGCCCATGAGGCCCGTGCAGCCGTCCGGCATCTGCGCGCAGAAGCGGAAGCGCGAGCCGACGGAGGTGTTGAGCATGCGATCGAGCTTGGCCTCCATCGCCTGCCGCCCGCCGAAGAGGCGGACCAGGCCGGGCAGGTCGTGCTGCACGTCCCAGATGTACGTCCAGGCGTTGTTCTCCGTGTAGTAGTTCCGCGCGCCATAGCCGCCGCAGATCATGTAGTCGAACGGCTCGATGAACTTCCCGTCGTGGTCCTTCGGGTGGAAGAACTGCGTCTTCGGGTTCCAGAGCTGCGCATACCCCCTGGCGCGTTCGTCGTACTTGGCGAGGCGGTCGGCGGGGATGCCGAGTTCGCGGCCGAATTCGGCGAGCGCCCAGGCGTCCAGCGAGGCGCCCTGCGTGACGGAGACGCACTGGCGGCGCTCCCACTCGGTCTGGACCTCCTTCACCCATTCCTTCTGGTCGGGACGCAGGCCAGGATAGTAGCCGTTCTTTTTATAGAAGACGTCCAGTTCCGTCAGAGGACCGCGGTGCCACGGAATCAGCGACTCCGTCTCCTCCGTGCGGTCCTGCAGCTCGAAGGCCTTCTTCGCGTCGAAGCCGCGAATGCCCTTCCGCCAGGCGTCGAGGAACATCACGGACGTGTGGCGGTTGACCATGGAATGACGATCGCCGGCAACGCCCGGGAAGACGGGCATCCAGTGCTCGGGATCGTCCTCGGCCATGCGGACGTAGCTGGCGAGCTTGTCCGCCTCCTCCTTCGGCGCGAGGATCGTCATCAGCGGGTGCTGCGCGCGCCAGGTGTCCCAGGTCCAGTCGTCGACGTAGTACGGCACGCCCTTCGCGTCGTGCACCTTCCCGTCGAAACCGTAGTAGCGTCCGTCCTCGGTGATGTCGACCATGCGCTCGAACGTGCGCCAGAGCGCCGTGTAGAAGACGCTCCGCTCGTCCTCCGTGCCGCCTTCGACTTCGATGACCGAGAGCCGGTCGTTCCAGGTCTTCCGGCCCTTCGCGGCCAGCGCCTCGAGGTCATAGCCGGAAAGTTCCGCGACGAGGTTGCGCGCCGCCTGTTCGGCGGACTGGTAGGAGACGCCGACGCGGAGGCGGACCGTCTCGGGCCGGTCGCCGAAGAAGACCGCAAGGCGGCCGTCGGCGGACTTCGACCCCGACGGCGCCTGCTCGAACTCGACGTGGACGTAGACCTTCGCCTCGCAGCCGCGGAGGCCGTGGAAGTAGTCCGTGCCTTCGAGCACGTTCCCCTTGAGCACGTAGGCCGCGCGCCTGTCGCGTCCGCCGAAGGAGATCGCGTGCACGCCGGCCTTCTCGAAGCCGTAGGCCATCACGGCGGTCCGGCGTCCGGGCGCGACCGTGAACGACACGCCCCAGTTGTCCAGATAGACGTCGTAGCGGTACGGCGTGGCGTGCGGCTGGTCCCAGGTCGCGAACCAGCCGCCCTTCAGCGCGTCCGCCTCCGTCCCGCTCGTCGGACGCATCGAGAACACGGGCTGGTCGCGGTGGCCGGGATACTGGATCCAGATGTCGTGCACGCGGTCCTGCGTGAACTGTCCGTACGGCGCATTGAAGCGGTACATCGAATTCGGCAGCTGGACCGTGCGGAACGTCGGCACGAGCATGTGGCTGACGGACCCGATGCCCGTGTTCACGTAGTCGACGGGGTCCTTGGCGTAGACTCCGAAGGCGAGGGATGCGGAGAGACCGCAGATGAGCAGCTTCTTCATTGTCAGAAACCGGAGCCTTTCGTACGATTAGCGGAAGTAGAGCACGGAGCCCACCGTGTGCGCGAGCACGAGTTCGCGGCCGCCGTTGCGGCGAAGAACCTGCCAGTCGGCGCCGGCCGGCTCGCCGTTGATGTACAGCGCGGGGACCGCGGCAAAGGGAGTCGCGGCGGCGAGGAGCCTCCGCGAGGCGCGGAAGACGTTCTCGTCGATTCCGCGGACGTCGATCACGGCCTCTTCGCCAAAGGTCAGCGTGCCGTCGACCGCAAGGCCCGTGTTCGGCGCCAGCGACACGGCGTCCGCCGCCAGGGCGTCCGTGACCGTGACGTCGCCCCGCACGGCCCCGGCGCCCGCGAGCAGCTTGACCGTCGCCGGGGTCGCGCCGAGGTCCAGCGTGGCGCCCGCGTCGACGCGGACAACGGCGTCCTCCGGCAGCGACGCGCCCGCGGCGAGCGCAAGCGTGCCCGCCTCCACGGCGGTCGCGCACCGATAGGCGTTGGCGCCCCTCAGCGTGAACGTGCCCGTGCCCTTCTTGACGAATGCCGGCACCGTCCGCCAGGCCGCGCGGTCGTAGACCGGCGCCGTCTGGTTCGGCGCGGCCGTGAACGGCTGCGCCGCGGAACTGGCGTCGTCGTCGATCTCGAGCGTGAAGCCGTTGACGCCGACATACAGGTTGGCCAGGTTCCGGATGGCCTGGTCCTCGGGCTTCTGGCCACCGAAGGACCGCAGCTGCAGCGTGCCTCCGTCCAGCAGGACCGTGCCGCCCGTGCAGCCCGTGCCCAGGACGCCGAGGCGTCTCGTCTCGATGCGCCCACCCGTCAGGAGGCGGACCTCGCCGACCGGACGCGTGTTGTTCGACGACCAGCTGCAGAGGCAGACGTAGGGTGCGGACATCACGCCCGAGCCCGAGACCTCGAGCAGCCCGGTGCCCTCGTTGGCGACGAGCACGGCCTTCTGCTTGCCGTCGTTCGCGAAGTCCGGCATCTCGAAGCGGCCGCCCCGCAGGTAGTAGCGGGACGTCTGGTTGGCGGAATGGCCCACGATGAAGTCCGAGCTCCAGTATCCCGCCTCGACCACGCCGCCGTTCTGGATCAGTTCGCCCGTCCCGTTGACAGACGCCGAGGAGACTTCGCCCATGTAGAATTGGCGGGCGCGGAGGGTGCCGTCGTACAGATAGTACTGGTAGGTGGCCCCATACGAGAAAGCGCACTGATAGGGGCCCAGGCGGAGGGTCTCCGCCTCGACCACGCCGCCGGACTGGCGCGCCGTGCCGATGTTCAGCTCCAGTGTTCCGAAGGAGGCCGTCGTGCCGTTCGTGAAGACGATCGACCTGGATTCGGAAGACCACAGCTTGCCGTTGTAGAGATGCCCGAACCAGGCCTGCGCACGGTCGAGGACGACATCGCCCTTCTCGACCCGCACCGTCGACACCGCGTTCGTGCCGCCCGGTCCCAGCACGAGGCGACCCGTGTCGAGATAAACGGTGCTGAAGATGTTGGTGCCCGTGAGCCGGAGCGTGCTTCCGTCCGCACCGACCGTCTTCAGCGACCCGCCGTCCCGGGAGCTGCCCACGCCGCCCGCGAGCACGGCGGGCCTGGTGGTGGACTTGACGTCCACGGCCAGTTCGCGTCCATTCAGGTCCAGGGGGTTCTCGACCGCGAGGACCCCGGTCGCCCGCGCGTCGTTCAGCACCAGCACGCCGGGATTGAAGCACGCGCCGCCGTAGACGAGGACGTTTGTGGCGTCGCCGCCCAGGCGGACCGTCGTGTCGCCCGTCAGGGCCGAGAAACCGCTGGAGGTGCCGTCGACGAAGGCGATCTGGCCGGCACCCGTGCCCAGAGCCTGGTCGACAAGACCGTTCCACCCCGCGAACTGGCCGCCCGCGAGCCGAAGGTTGTCCCGTGCGCCGAGACCCGCCCCGAACGCCGCCGCGAGGGTGCCGGCCTTGACGGTGAAGCGGCCGCCGAAGTCGTTGGCGCCCGTAAGCGTGAGGGCGTAGGCGCCCGTCTTCGCGCCGCCGTCCGGATTCGCGTAGCTCGCACCGTCGACGACGTCCGCCGTCGGGGTGTCGAAGGTCTGCGGATCGCCGAAGCTCCCGCCCTCCTCGACTGTGATCGCGGCACGGAGCGCGGCCTTCTGCGCATCCGTCCAGCCCGCACCCAGCACGAGCGCGGCGCCCGCGCAGACCGTCACGTAGCCGGGCCGGTCGTAGTTCGGCAGCGAGGCCGCGCTGGCGACCGTGAGCGTGCCGTTGGAGACGATGGTCGGTCCCGCGTAGGCGTTCGCGCCGGAGAGCGTCAGG
>JAEDMN010000016.1 GCA_016302985.1 Kiritimatiellia bacterium
AGGGCGTCCTTGAGCGCGCGGTAGACCTGCTTCTGGTGCTTTCGGCTCTTCATGTCGATGAGGTCGAGCACGACGAGTCCGCCGATGTTGCGCAGACGGAGCTGGCGGGCGACCTCCTCCACGGCCTCCAGGTTGACCTCGAGAATGGCCTCCTCCTGCGAGCCCTTGCCCTTGTGGTGGCCCGTGTTGACGTCCACCGCGATGAGGGCCTCGGTCTCGTCGATGACGAGATAGCCGCCGCTCTTCAGCTTGACCTGGCGGTTGAAGGCGTCGCGGAGCTGGCGTTCGATGCCGTAGCGCTCGAACACGTTGTCCGCGCCCTCGTAGCGGCGGACCTTGCCGCGGGCGCGGCGGGAGATGCGGCTCGTCACGTCACGGAGCTTCTCGAAGGTCTTCTCGTCGTCGACGAGCACGTTGTCGATGTCCTCCGTCAGCCAGTCGCGCACGACGCGCTCGACGAGGTCGGGTTCCTGCCAGACGCAGCAGGGCGCGCGGAGGTTCTTCACGTTGGCCTGCAGCTCGTGCCAGCTTTCGAGCAGGTTGCGCATGTCGCGCGCGAAGGAGCTGCCCTTGGCCCCGACGCCCGCGGTGCGGACGATCAGGCCGACCTCCTCGGGGACGAGCAGGCGGTCGAGGATCTTCTTCAGGCGCTTGCGCTCCTCGGCGTCGCCGATCTTTCGGCTGACGCCCCGGGCCGCGTCGCCCGGCATCATCACGAGATAGCGGCCGGGAATGGAGAGGTTGGTCGTCACCCGCGGGCCCTTCGTGGAGATGGGGCCCTTGGTGACCTGGACGATGATTTCGGAGCCGGGCTTGAACTTCTCGTGGATCTGCTCGTTCGTGAGCTTCTGGGGCTTGCCGCGGCGCTTGCCGTTCTTGCCCTTGCCGTTCTTGCCCTTGCCGTTCTTGCCCTTGCCGTTCTTGCCGCCCTCCTCGTCGTCCCCGTCGTCGATCTCGTCGAGGAAGGCGTCGAAGTCGGGCTGCATGTCCCAGTAGTGGAGGAAGGCGTTCTTCTTGAGTCCGATGTCGACGAAGGCGGCCTGCAGGTCGTCCTGCAGGTTCTGGATGCGGCCCTTGAAGACG
The DNA here is from genome assembly GCA_016302985.1 of Kiritimatiellia bacterium. GTDB lineage: Bacteria > Verrucomicrobiota > Kiritimatiellia > RFP12 > UBA1067 > RUG572. The sequence goes on from JAEDMN010000016.1 coordinate 1,084, forward strand.
CAGCCGACGAGCCGCTCGTCCTCGGGGTGCTCGACCATGAACTCCTCGAGCCTGCCGTTCTCCATCACCGCGACGCGCGTCTCGAGCTTCTCGACGTTGACGACGATCTCGCGCCTGATCTTGTTTCTTCTGAGCCAGCTTGCGACCTTGCTGACGACTGTCTGGATGACTGACATTTTCTGTTCTGCCTTTCTGGAGTTAAATTACGGGTTGAGAGTGACTTGGATGAATCGATTCGCTTGGATGTGGAAGTCGTTTTTCGTGGATGTGTCCGGGTTTGGTGGTGGTGGGGAGTTGTTCGCCTGTCGGCGTCAGTCCTCCCTGTGGATGTTGACGCTCTGCACGACGCCGAGCGCGGCCATGAGGACGATGAGGAACGTGCGGCCTGCGCTGATGAAGGGCAGGGGCAGTCCCGTGATGGGCATGAGCCCGATCGACATCGCCACGTTGACGTAGAGGTGGCAGAAGATCAGCGTCGTCGTCCCGAGGACGAGCAGGCGGCCGCGGTCGTCCGTCGCGCGGAAGGCCGTGCGGACGCCGGAGAGGAGCAGCCCCAGGAAGAGCGCGAGCATGCCGAGGGCGCCCATGAAGCCCTTCTCCTCCGCGAGGACCGCGAAGATGAAGTCGTTCATGGACACGGACGGGGGCAGGTAGCCCAGCAGCTTCTGCGACCCCTGCTTCAGGCCCTTGCCCCAGAGCGAGCCGGATCCAATGGAGATCTGGGCCTGGTGGAGGTTGTAGCCCGCGCCGCGCCGGTCGCGTTCGGGGAAGAGGAACACGCGCAGGCGCTTGAGCTGGTGGTCGCGGAGCGGCATGAACCGGTAGATGGCCGCCCTGCGTTCCGGGTTGGCGTCGCGTTCCGCCACGTAGACGGTTCCGAGGACCGTGCCGGCGGCAAGCAGGCCGGCGAGGAGGAGGGCGACGAGCCCGCGCGTCCAGGTGCGGGCCGCCAGCAGCATGACGAGGACCGCGGGGACGAGCACGAGCGCGGTGCCGAGGTCGGGCTCCTTCAGGATGAGCAGCGCGGGCGCGCCGAGGAGGAGCATCCCGACGAGGAACCACTTGAACGACTCGCGGCCCGCGCGGCCGAAGACATGGGCGACGAAGAGGATCACGGCGAGCTTGGCCACCTCGCTGGGCTGGAAGAACCAGAGCCAGCGCTTGCCGCCGAACCGTTCGGCGCCGATGAGCAGCACGGCGAAGAGGAAGACGAGCGAGACGACGTAGAAGGGCGTGGCGGTCAGGTCCAGGAGCTTGCGGTAGTCGAAGGTTGCCAGCGCGAGGTAGATGAGGAGCCCCAGCGCCGCGGTGCACGCGTGGACGGCCCAGAGGTTCTGGAGGGAGGCCGCCTGGCGCGCGCTGCCGGCGCTCCAGATGAAAGTCGTGCCCAGGACCGTGAGCAGGAGGATGCAGGCGGTCATGACCCAGTCCATGCGCGCGAGCTTGGCGAGGAGGTTCCGCATGGTCAGTCCCTCCCTTCCAGCTGGTTGGAGCCCCCGCGGGCGGAGGTCGTCTCCGTCTCGCCGAAGATGCTGGCGAGGACGCTGTGCACGCGCGGCGCGACGGTGCTGCCGCCGGATTCGCCGCGTTCGACGATGATCGCGAGCGCCACGGTGGGGTTCTCGTAGGGCGCGAACGCGATGACCCAGGTGTTCTTGCGCTTCGTCTCGCCGCGTCCGATCTCCGCCGTCCCGGTCTTGCCGGCTCCGTCCACGTTGAGACGGAAGCTGCGCCGGCGGTAGGTGCCGGGCGCAGGCGGTTCCTGGCGCAGGAGGATGCGGCGCCCGGTGCCCTTGTCGGCGACGTCCTTCATCCCGAGGCGAACGAGCTCGATGTCCGCGGCGGGGAACGGGAGCGTGCCGACGGGCTTCACGGGCCCGTCCCCCTCGGGGCGGGCGTGGAGGAAGGGCCGGTAGACCCGGCCTCCGTTCGCGAGGGTGGCCGCGACGACGGCCATCTGCAGCGGCGTGACGAGCAGCATGCCCTGCCCGATGCTCATCTGGCAGGTGTCGCCGGGATACCAGGGTTCGTTGTAGGCGCGGCGCTTCCAGGCGTCGTCCGGCAGGACGCCGGGCGTCTCGCCGCCGATGTCGATGCCCGTCGGCGCACCGAGCCCGAAGGCACGGGCGGCCTCGAGGACCGCGTTCGTGCCGACGGCCGAACCGAGGTTGCAGAAGAAGGTGTTGCAGCTCTGCTCCAGCGCCTGGCGCACGGCGATCGGCCCGTGCCCGAACCGGTCCCAGCAGTGGAGGCGGAGGTTGCCCAGCCGGTAGACGCCCCTGCAGTCGTACTCGTCGTCTGGCAGCCAGCCGTACTTGAGGGCCGCGAGCGCGGTGATCGGCTTGAAGGTCGACCCCGGCGCGTAGGCCTCGCTGACCGCGCGATTCTGGCCACGCTTCATCGGCGCGTTGGTGAGCGAGGCGTAGACCGCCGAGGAAAGGCGGGGAATGCAGTCGTTGGGGTTGAAGGTCGGGGCGCTGGCCATCGCGAGCACGGCCCCGCTTTGCGGATCCAGCACGACGCCGGCGCCCGTCACGTCCTGGAGGGCGTCCTCCAGCGCGCGCTGGAGGTCGAGGTCGAGGGTGAGGGTGAGGTCGAGCCCCGGACTCGGGGGGATGTCGCCGTCGCGGTCGTCTTCGATCAGGTCCTTGCGCTCGCGCGTCAGCTGGAATCCGCGCGCATCGACCCAGACCGTGGCTTCTCCGGGCACGCCCGTGAGGAAGCCGTTGTGGAAGCGCTCGACGCCTTCGCGCCCCTTGATCTCCTTGCCGCTGAAGTAGACGGGGTCGTCCTCGAAGCCCTCCAGCTCCCCGCGTCCGGTGTAGCCGAGCACATGTGCGGCGAGGCTGCCGTTCGGATAGACGCGCTCGACCTCCGTGAAGTCCTCGAAGCCCGGGAATTCGTTCGCGTGTTCGCAGAAGCGCGCGAACGAGCGGTCGTCGAGGTCCTGCCAGGCGACAAGCGAGACGGCGCTGGCCGTGCGGAGATGGCGGGCGATCTGGGCGGACGTGATCTGGCGGGGCAGGTCGATGGCGCGGGAGAGCCGGTCGACCGCGAGGTCGACCGCGGCGGCCGTATTGCTGGCCGCGCCGCGGCGCTGGAACTCCTCGAGGTTGCAGCGGATGCCGTGGCTGGGGCGGCAGTCCGCCAGCACGCGCCCCTTGCAGTCGAGGATGCGCCCGCGCATGCCGGGCGTGCGGACGCGCCGCTTCGTCTGGACGGCCTGGTCCTCGCGGAAGTCCGCGGTGTTGAGTACCTGGAGTCGGAAGAGGGCCGAGGCGAGCACGATTTCGCCGAAGACGAAGACGGCGCCCAGCGCGAGGGCGAACCAGGGGGAGGTCTTCATGCCCACCTCCTGTCCTGCGAGGGCCCCTCGAATCCCGAGACCGTGAGCAGGCGGGGCAGGAGCAGGAAGAGGACGGCGCCCGTGGGCGCCGCGGGGAGGGCGCTGGCGAAGAAGCGGACGAGGCCGGACGGATCGTCCCCGACAACCCCCCACATGCAGAGCCAGAGCTCGTGGAGCGGCGCCGCGACCATGGCGGCGACGACTCCCAGAACGACCGGCTCGAGCCCGGGCGTCAGGGGGCGGAGCAGCCGCGCCGTCCCGCCCGCGAGGACGAGGAAGCCCGAGGCGCAGCCGGTTGGGAAGCCGCTGAGGGCGTCCTCGAAGGCCCCGGCGAGGATCGCGACCGGAATCCAGGAGGCCGCGTAGAAGGGGCGCTTCGTCTTCGCCGGACCGCGCGGTTCCCGCTCGAGGAAGGCCCAGGCCAGCACGAGCGCCGCCAGAACGGGGGGCTTCGTCCCGCCGAACGTCGGCAGCATGTCCTGCAGCGCGGCCAGAAGGACGAGGCAGACGGCGATGAAGACGATCTGGACGATTCTAGTCTTCACGGCGGATGAACACGCTCTCGAGCGCAGAGAAGTCGACGGCCGGAATCACGCCGCGCTCCCGCTCGATCTGGTTGTCGTCCATGTCCTGTCCATCGACCAGAAATCCGGCCGTCAGGCCGGGCGGATAGACCCCGCCCAGCCCGCTGGTGATGACCCGTGCGCGCGACGGGAGCACGGGGCCCCGCCTGAGGTGGTTGATGCGCAGGGGAAGGACGTAGAGCACGGAGGCACCCGCCTCCGCGCGCACGCGCACGTCGCCGCCGTTCAGGATGCCGGCGAGGCGGTCCGTTTCGGGGTCGTTCGTCGCGACAAAGCAGGAAACCTTGACGGAGGGGTCCGTGAGCAGGCGGATGTCGGCCGTGTGGGCGGAGACCTGATCGACCCGGCCGACGAGCCCGTCGGGCGCCGCCACGGCCGCGCCGACCTTCACGCCGTGGTCGCTGCCACGGCCGACGCGGATCAGGTTCCGCACGCCGCCGGCTCCCGCGCGGCTGACGACGTCCGCGCAGATCCAGCCGTTCGTGGTGAGCCCGTGGTCCCGGGCGTCGAGGGAGAGCATGGCGCGCAGCCGGTCGTTCTCCTCGGCGATGCGCTGCGTGTCGGACAGGAGAACGGAAAGTCGCGCGACCTGCCGGCGGAGCTCCTGGTTCTCGGCCGCCACGCGGGCACCTCGGAAGAGTCCGCCCAGGCGGACGCCGATGGTGCGCGAGAACCACGACCGGCCGTTTTCGACCGGGTACACGGCCTCCTTGGCGACACCGCGTCCGCACACGAGCCAGAGCCCGAGCGCAGCAACCGCCAGGAGGGCGGAGATGATGCCTGTTCTACCTGTCACGATCCTTCTCTAGCCGGAAGGATCGCCAAAAACTCAACCCCGCTTGTTCTTCGAGAGGAAGTCGATCTCGCTCATCACCATGCCCGTCCCCTCGGCCACGGCCGAAAGGGGATCGTCCGCCAGGGTCACGGGCAGCCCCGTCTCCTGCGAAATCAGCGTGTCGAGGCCGCGGAGCTGCGAGCTCCCGCCGGAAAGCACAATGCCGCGGTCGACCAGGTCTGCCGCCAGTTCAGGCTCGCAGTTGCCCAGGGTCGTGCGCACGGCCTCGACGATGTTGGACACGGGTTCGGTGAGTGCGTCGCGGATTTCCTCCGAAGTGATGGTCATCGTCTTCGGCAATCCCGTCACAATGTCGCGCCCGCGCACTTCCATGGTCGTTTCCTGACCCGTCGGATACGCGGACCCGACCTCCATTTTGATTTCCTCGGCGGTGCGGTCGCCAATCAGAAGATTGTAGACGCGCCGCATGTGGCTCACGATGCACGCGTCCATGGCGTCTCCCGCCGAACGCACGCTGCGCGAGTGCACGATGCCGGCCAGCGAGATGATCGCCACCTCGCACGTGCCGCCACCGATGTCTACGATCATGCTGCCCGCCGGCTCGGAGACCGGCAGCCCCACCCCGATCGCCGCCGCCATGGGCTCTTCGACCAGGTAGACCTCCCCGACGCCCGCCGCATGCGCGGCATCCTCGACCGCGTGCTTCTCGACCTCCGTGATGTCGCCCGGAACGGCGATCACCACGCGCGGCTTGGCGTACTTGCTCCAGAAGCGCTTGGGGCAGACCTTGTTGATGAAATACTTCAGCATGGCGTTCGTGACGTCGAAGTCCGCGATCACGCCGGACTTCATCGGACGGATGGCCATGATGTTCCCCGGGGTCTTGCCGAGCATCCTCTTCGCCTCGATGCCGACGGCGAGCACGCGCTTCGACCCGACTTCGGTCGCGACGACGCTCGGCTCGCGGAGGACGATGCCGCGATCCTTCACGTACACGAGGCAGTTCGCCGTGCCGAGGTCGATGCCGATGTCGGTTGAAAAGAGGCCTTTGAATTTGGAGAGCATGACAATAGTATAAAGTATTCGCGCGCGCGTTTCAAGCGGCGAATTGTGGTATAATGCCGCGCATGGAAGAAAAAGAGAAGAAGCTCACCTACGCCGAGGCCCTGCTGCTGGAGGCCGTCCTCGCGTCCGTCCCGCGGAAGGGGCGCGTGCTTGTCGCCGGGAACCGCAGCGGCGTCGTGGTGGCGGAGACCATGCGCCGCTGGCCGGACGCCGCGGTCTTCGCGCACGCCTTCGACTTCCACCACGCCCGCGCGATCCGCGACTGGCTCGACGGAAGCGGACTGCCCGTCGACGGGGTGCTCTGCGAGCCGGCCGTGTCGCCGTCCGGCGACCCCTACGCCGCGGCGCTCTTCATGACGACGCCGCGCTCGATGCCGGCGGAGCTGGTGCTGGACCAGTTGCAGGACGTCTACCTGAACCTTGTCGAGGGCGGCGAGCTGCTGGCGGCCTTCGAAGGCGACCCCGACGACGCGCTGAAGACGATGAAACGCGTGTTTCCCGCGGTCAACGTGGTCAAAAAGGCCAAGCACGCCGTTCTCTTCCGGGCGCTCCGACGGGGGGCTCCGAAGAAGGTCCGCGACTTCTCCGCGGACTGGCAGGCGAGCGTCCCCGGGGGCGCGCCGCTCCTCTTCACCTCCTATCCGGGTTGCTTCTGCCACCGCCGTCCCGACGACGGGGGGCTGTCCCTCGCGGAGGTCGCGTCGCGTGAACTCGCCGACGCCGCGGGGAAGACGGTGCGCATCCTCGACATGGGCTGCGGCTGCGGCCTGGTCGGGCTGCTGGTCGCGGACGCCGTGCGGCGCGCCGGGGGCGAGCCGGTCCTGACGCTCGTCGACTCGCACGCGCGGGCCGTCGCCGCCACGCGGGCCAATGCGGCCCGCGCCGGGTTTCCGGAAGCGGAAATCATCCTGTCCGACGACGGATTGCCGCGCGGTCGAGTCGGTGAATTCGACTTCTTCGTCGGAAATCCTCCGTATTACAGCGACTACAGGATCGCGGACGTATTCCTGGAGACGGCTTACCGCGCGTTGCGCCCGGGGGGCGTCTGCCTGACCGTCGTGAAGACGGCGACGGGTCTGCTGGCGCTGCAGGAGAAGTGGTTTCGCGCCGCGGAGGTTCTCAGGCGGCGCGGCTACTGCGTCCTCCGTTCGGTCAGATAAGGTTCTCGCCCGGTCGCGTGCTCCGCCTTCGGCTCACGTGCTGCCCCGCTGGGGCGTCCTATCTTGAAAGTTCCCGGACCGAACGCACCGTGGCGCCGAGGTTTTCGGCCGTGCGGCGGAAATCCTTGTCCTCGGTGAGGACGACGACGTTGCGCACCGACCCCGAGAGGCGGCGCATGCGCAGGTAGTCGCAGACCAGGCGGTCGGCGCGGTGCGGACCCGTGCCGCCGGTGTAGGTTGTGCGCAGGCGCGGTTCGGCCTCGCCGCCGGCCTGTCCGCCGTCGTAGACGATCCAGGCCGCGTCCCGGGGGTGGGCGTCCAGCCAGGCGCGCACGCGCGTGCGGAGGCGGTCCCGCTTCGCGGCCAGGTCCAGTCCGCGCGCGTCGGGCGGCAGCACGCTCGCGCTGCCCAGCAGCGCGTTCCACCCGTCCACGACGAGCAGCGAGCCGTCCGGGGCCTGGGCGTCCAGGTCGCGCGCGGCCGCGAGGGCGAGGTCGAAGTGGTTCCGGAGGCTCTCGAGCTCGGCGTGCGCGCGGGCGAGCGCCTCCTTGAGGCGGGCGACCTCGGCCTTCAGTTCGCGGACATGCGCGACGCGCGAACCGTTCAGGATGTCGTTGGCGGTCATGGACGCCATTATAGCACAACGCCTCTGCGGGATGTGCTATAATGGCGCCCATGAAGGGATTCTGCGTACTGGTCGCGGCGCTTGCCGCGGGGGTGGCGGCGCGCGCCGCCGAACTTGAACGGTCGACGCCGGAGGCGGAGGGCGTCCCGTCCTCCGCCATTACCGCCTGGATCGACGCGTGCGAGCGCGAGCTCGACGCGGTTCACGGCTTCGTGATCGTGCGGCACGGCCGCACGATCGCCGAAGGGTGGTGGCGGCCGTTCTCCGCGGACCGCACGCACATGCTGTATTCGCATTCGAAGAGCTTCACGTCGACCGCGGTGGGTCTGCTGGCGGACGACGGGAAGCTGGACCTCGACGAGCGCGTGGTGGACCTCTTCCCCGACAAGGTCCCCTCCGCGCCGTCGACGAACCTCGGACTGCTCCGCATCCGGGACCTGCTCACGATGAACACGGGCATGCCGTTCACGGATCCGGAGCGCAAGGACCCCGCGGGGGACTGGGTGGAGCTCTTCCTGGCCAACGAGGTCAAGGACCTTCCGGGCACGAAGTACCGCTACGACTCGTGCGCGACGTACATGCTCTCCGCCATCGTCGAGAAGAAGACGGGGCGGCGGCTGATGGACTTCCTGGGCGAGCGCCTGTTCCGCCCGATCGGCATCGAGAAGGCGTGGTCGACCACCAGTCCGCAGGGCATCGCCTGCGGTGGCTGGGGCATGAACATGACGACGCGCGAGCTCGCGCGCTTCGGCCAGCTCTACCTGCAGCAGGGGCGCTGGGGCGACCGGCAGGTCGTCTCGACGAACTGGGTGCGCCTCGCGACGTCGTACCAGACCTCGACGGGGCGTCCCGGCGACGGGGACTGGAGCCAGGGCTACGGCTTCCAGTTCTGGCGCTGCCGCCACAACTGCTACCGCGCGGACGGCGCGTTCGGCCAGTACACGGTCGTGATGCCGGACCAGGACGCGGTCGTCTCGATCCACGCCGGCCTGGGCCCGATGTCCAGGGAGCTCGACCTCGTGTGGAAGCACCTGCTGCCCGCGATGCGGGCCGCCCCGCTGCCCGCCGACCCCGCGGCGCAGCGGGTCCTCGCCGACCGGTGCGCGAAGCTCGCGCTGAAGCCGGTCGCGGGCTCCGGTGCGGGAGCCGCGGCGCCCGGCCGGACGTACGTCCTCAAGGGCGAGCAGAAGCGGCTCTTCCTCCGGGACGTCCGGCTGGACGTGCAGGACGGCGGATGGGAGATCGTCTTCGGCGGTCCCTGCGGCGAGCAGCGCATCCCCGTCGGCTTCGGGGCCTGGCGCGAGGGCGCGGCCCGGTTCGAGACCGACCCGTTCGAGACGCTCGGCGGCCTCGTGGGCGAGCAGCCGACGGCGGCCTCGGGCGCGTGGACGGCGCCGGATACGTTCCGCGCGCGCATCTACCTGCACGGCACGACGTTCCGGCTCGACCTCGTCTTCACGTTCAAGGCGGACGGCACGCTCGCGCTCGCGACGGACCTCTTCGGCATGGGCGGCGGCAAGTCCCGTCTCGTCGGCACGCCCCGGTAACGGATTTCCGCCTTTTGTGCTATAATACGCCTTCCCTATGAAGACATGGCTTGCATTCTGGTACGGGATCTTCAAGAACAACCCGACCTTCCGCCTCGTGCTCGGGCTCTGCCCGACGCTCGCGGTGACGACGTCGCTTGAGAACGCCCTGGGCATGGGTCTGGCGGCCTCCTTCGTCCTGGTCTGCTCGAACGGCCTCGTCTCGGCGCTGCGCAAGGTGATCCCCGACGCCGTGCACATCCCCTGCTACATCGTGATCGTGGCGGCGTTCGTCACGACGACCGACCTGCTGATGCAGGCCTACCTGCCGGCGCTGTCCGAGTCGCTCGGCATCTTCATCCCGCTGATCGTGGTGAACTGCGTCATCCTCGGCCGCGCGGAGGCGTTCGCCTGCCGGAACGGCGTGGTCGATTCGCTGGCGGACGGCCTCGGCACGGGCCTCGGGTTCACCTTGTCCCTGGCGCTCGTCGCCGCGGTGCGCGAGTTCGTCGGCGCGGGGTCGCTGACGGTGTGGGGCGACCTCGCGGTGCGGAACATCCACTCGAACGCGGTGGTGCTGGCGATCCTGCCGGCCGGCGGGTTCATCACGCTCGGGCTGCTGCTTGCGCTGATCAACCACCTGGGCGCGGTGCAGGCGCGGCGGCGCGGCGCGCCACCTCCCCCGCCGGTCAACCTCGATTGCCGCCACTGTACCCTGTGCCCGAATGGCAAGTGACCCATGAAGTGCCCCAAGTGCGGAAATGACGACGACAAGGTGCTGGACTCGCGGTCCTCGAAGGACAGCGCGGTCGTCCGGCGCCGGCGCGAATGCCTGAAGTGCGGCTACCGCTTCACGACGCACGAGGAGATCGACCGCGACGAGCTGTTCGTGGTGAAGCGCGATGGCCGCCGCGAGCTCTTCCAGCGCGAGAAGCTCGAGAAGTCCGTGCGCATCGCGTGCCAGAAGCGGCCGATCGCCGAGTCGAAGGTCCAGGACCTCATCGGCGGCGTCGTCGCGTCCCTGGAGGGCGAGGAGGTCCCGAGCGACCAGATCGGCCGCTGCGTGATGGACCGCCTGTACGCGCTCGACGAGGTGGCCTACATCCGGTTCGCGTCCGTCTACCGGCGCTTCACCGACGTCAACCAGTTCCTCAGCGCCATCACGGAGATGGTGAAGAAGTGAAAGGCGGAAGGCGAGACATGAGTGGAACCGCAAGGAATCTGCTGGCCTGCGTCCTGGCGGCGCTGGCGGCCTGGAGCATGCCGGCCGCGGAGGCGCCCGGGGAGGACGAGTCCGGCGGCTGGTACGTCGGCGCCGCGGGCGGGCTGCTGCTGCCGGGGTGCGGCAACTCCCTGCGCCGGGCCGCGGAGGTGTCCGTGCGCGCCGGCCGCTATCTGGACGAGTACGTCGCGGTCGAGCTCGAGGGCGCGTGCGCGCCCAACGCCTGTTCGCGTGACGGAAACGGCGCGCTTTCCGGCGTGGCGGCGCGCGGAGTCTTCCACCTTTCCGGGATCGACTTCTACGACAACCTCTTTGGCTGCGAGCGGTTCGACCCGTTCGTGACCTTCGGCGCCGCCACGCGCTTCGGACCGCGGCATGCGTTCGCGGACGGTTCGCACCGCACCTCCACTGGCCCCGTCGCGGGCTTCGGCGCGTTCTACCACCTGACGGACAGCCTCGACCTGCGCGTCGACGCGCAGGCGATGCTCGGCGCCGATTCGCCGTGCGGCCTGCTGTTCTCGGCCGTGGCCGGCCTGCAGTGGAACTTCGGGGGAGGGGGCGAATGAAGACCGTCGAGCGCTATGTCTTCGGGGCGTTCCTGTCCTCCTTCTTCCTGTCCTTTCTCGTGCTGTCGTTCGTGCTCACGGTCGGACTGATGGTCCAGATCGTGGGCTACATGCTGCAGGGCATCCCCGTTTCGCTCGTCGGCCGCTTCGCGCTCGTGAGCTTCCCGGAGACGATGCAGTGGACGATCCCCCTGGGCCTGCTGGTCTCGTCGATCCTCGTCTTCTCGCGCCTGTCCGCCGACAGCGAGATCGCCGCGATGCGCGCCTGCGGCGTGAACCTGCTCACCGTCATGCGGTGGCCGCTGCTCTTCGGGGCGCTTTGTACGCTGCTCGGGCTCTTCATCAACAACGAGATCGTGCCGCGCGGGCACGAAGTGCGCCGGAACCTCGCGAAGCGCATCTCCGTGGGGGCGGGACTGGAGCTGCTCGAGCCGGGGCGCGTGATCGACGACTTCCCGAAGGTCAAGATCTACTTCGAGGAGCGCGAGGGGCAGTGGCTCAAGGACCTCGTCGTGCTCGACTTCACGAGTCCGCGCGTGGACCGCATGGTCACGGCGACGAAGGCCCTGGTGACGAGCGAGGGCCGTGACGTCGTCCTCGACCTGCACGGCATGACCGTCGACCCCCTGGACGAGGACCATCCCGGCATGGGGCGCGCCGCGCGGTTCCAGTACCGCGTGAAGGACGCGCTGAAGGACGAGAAGTACAGGCGACGCGAGAAGGACTTCCGGTTCCTCGAGATGCTCGCGGCAATCGACCGCGCGCGCGCCGCGGCGAAGGACCCCAAGACCGTCGCCGCCCGCCAGGCGGCCGCGCAGGCCCCGGCCTCCGCCGGGAAGAGGGACGGTGCGCGTCCGGCGGCGGCGGAGATGGACGCCGACGGGCTCAAGCGACTGAGGAAGACGCTGCTGCGCCACCTCAGCGGCATGCGGACCGAGTTCCAGAAGCGCTGGGTGTTCGCCTTCGCCTCGATCTGTTTCGTCCTCATCGGCGTGCCGCTGGGCATCCAGTCCCAGCGCCGGGAATCGACGATCGGCATGGCGATCGCGCTCGTGACCGCGCTCTGCTACTACCTCGTCGTCATCCTGATGATGAGCCTGTCGAAGAACTACCATGTGCATCCGGAGATCCTCATCTGGCTGCCGCCGCTCGCCTGCGGCGGGCTGGCATGCTATCTCATCCCGAAGAACCTCTAGTACCGCGGGACCGGGCTCCGGCGAAATCCCATCCATCCTCGAAGGAGACATATATGGCCAAGAACATCCATCCCACGGCGATCGTGGACGCCCGCGCGCAGCTCGGCGAGGACGTCGTGATCGGCCCCTACGCCAGCATCGGCGCCCACGTGAAGCTCGGCGCGCGCACGGTCGTCCAGCAGGGCGCCATCGTCGACGGCCACACGACCATCGGCGAGGACTGCCAGATCTTTCCGTACGCCTGCATCGGCATGAAGACGCAGGACCTCAAGTACAAGGAGGGCAGCGTCAGCTACGTTGAGATCGGGAACCGCACCGTGATCCGCGAGTTCGCGACGGTCCATCTCGGCACGGCCGACGGCGAGAAGACGATTCTCGGCGACGACGTCCTCTTCATGGCGTACTGCCATGCGGCCCATGGCGTCGTGCTCGGCAACCACGTCATCTGCTCGAATGCCGTCCAGCTCGCGGGGGACGTCCACCTGCACGACTGGGCAATCGTCGGCGGCTGCACCGGCTCCCACCAGTTCTGCAGCGTCGGCCGCCACGCGATGGTCGGCGGCATGTGCAAGATCCGCCAGGACTTCCCGCCGTTCATGCTCGGCGACATGGTCGAGGGCTCGCTGAAGGTGATTGGGCCGAACGTCGTCGGCCTCACCCGCCGCGGTTTCCAGAAGGACGTCATATCCGCGCTCAAGGAGGCCTTCCGCTTCATCTACCACAGCGGGCTCAATCGCTCGCAGGCGCTCGAGCGCGTCGAGAACGACGTCGAGCAGTTCGACGAGATCAAGGAGCTCGTCCAGTTCTACCGCCACTCCACCCGCGGCGTGAGCTGAGGAGGCGCGACGTGGAGCTCGGCACGTTCCGCGGCGCGACGCTCGATTCCCGGCAGGTGGTGCCGGGCATGCTGTTCGTCGCCATCAAGGGCGAGAAGGTCGACGGCCGCGCCTACATCCCGCAGGCGCGCGCGAAGGGGGCCGCGGGCGTCCTCGAAGGCCGCGAGGAGCTCGCGCGCGCCGCGCAGGCCTACCGCCGCACGCTGAAGGCGACGGTGGTCGGCGTGACGGGGTCCGCGGGCAAGACCACGACGAAGGAGCTGACGGCCGCCTTCCTGCGGGCGGGAGGCTTCAAGGTGCACGCGACCGAGGGAAACTACAACAACGACCTCGGCCTGCCGCTGACGATCCTCAACTGCCCGCCCGACGCGGACTTCCTCGTGGTCGAGATGGGGACGAACCATCCCGGCGAGATCAAGTACCTCGTGGACATCGCCGAACCGGACATCGGGCTCGTCTCCTCCATCGGCACCGCCCATATCGAATTTTTCAAGACGCAGGACGGCATCGCCCGCGAGAAGGGCGTGCTGCTCTCGGATCTCCGCGTTTCGCCCCGTTCCTTCGCCGTGCTGGCGCGCGAGAACGAACGCTACGACCTGCTCCGCTCGCTGAGCGCCGCGCCCGTGGTGACGGTGTCGCTCGACGATCCCGCGGCCGCGCGTCTCGCCGCCGCGCTGCGCGTGCGCCTGCCGGGACGGCACAACGTCTCCAACGCGCTCATCGCGCGCGCGTGCGCGACGCGGCTGGGCGTCCCCGAGGCGGCCTGCCTCGCGGCGCTTGCCGATTTCTCGCTGCCCGGCGGACGCTGGCGCGTGGTCGAGCGGAACGGCGTCACCTACGTGGACGACACCTACAACGCCAACCCCACGTCGATGGTCGCCGCCCTTGAGACGTTCGCGTCCCTCGACGTGGCGGGGCGCCGCATCGCGGTGCTGGGCGACATGTTCGAACTGGGCGAGCAAAGTGCCGCGCTCCACGCGCAGGTGAAGGCGCGCGCGGCCGAACTGCCCCTGGACCGGGTGGTCTTCGTGGGCGACAGCTTCGGCGGCGTCTCCCGCGACGCCGCGAAGGCCGAGCTCGCGGGGCTCGCGCGGCCCGGCGACGCGGTCCTGCTGAAGGCCTCTCACGGCATGCACCTCGACGAGCTTCTCAAATGAATGCCGTCGTCCTGGGAAACGGCCGCAGCGGGCAGTCCGCCGCGGAACTGCTACGGCGCGAAGGCGCGGCGGTGACGGTGCTGGACGGCGAGGATGTCTGGCCCGACGGCGCATCCTTCGACCTGTGCGTGACCAGCCCCGGCATCGCGCGCGACCATTCCTGGCAGCGGGCCGCGCGCGCGCGCGGCGTCCCCGTGGTCTCCGAACTTCAGCTCGGCGCGGAGCGCTGGCGCGCGAAGGGCGGGCGCATGCTCGCGGTGACGGGGTCGAAGGGGAAGAGCTCGGTCGTGAAGCTCGTCGCGGAGACGCTGTGCGGGGCGGGGGGCTCCGCCGTCCCGTGCGGGAACTACGGCCTGCCGCTCTGCCAGGTCGTCCTGGACTGTCCCGATCCTCGGGCCGTCTGGGCCGTCGTCGAGGTCAGCTCCTTCCAGATGGAGACGACGGACCTGCCGGGCGGCGCCTTCGTGGCGGCGGCGATTCTCAATCTCCAGGAGGACCACCTCGACCGCCATGGCAGTGCGACGGTCTACCATGGGTTGAAGCGGCGGCTACTGGACATGGCGGAAACGCGCATCGACGCCTCGCGCGGATGGACGGACGAAGCCGGCGCCGCCCTGCTGGCGGGGTCCTACTTCGACAATCCGGTTCTCTGGAGCAATGGTCTCTGCGCCGTGGCGTTGCTGCGCGCCGCGGGGCTCGACGCCGCCGCGATTGCCGCGGGCTTCGCCGCGTTCAAGCCGCTCCCGCACCGCATGCAGCTCGTGCACGAGGCGGACGGCGTGCGGTGGGTCGACGACTCCAAGGCGACATCCCTCGCGGCCCTTGCCGCGGGGGTGGGGATGTGCGTAGGACCCGTGCGCCTGATCGCGGGCGGGCTCCCGAAGGGCGACGACCCAAAATCCGTCATTCCCCACTTGCGTTCGGGGGTGAAAAAAGTGTATCTTATAGGGCGTTGTGCCGAGGAGTTTTCGCACGCATGGCGCGAAGCCGTTCCGTGCGAGCTCTGCGGGACGCTCGACCGTGCGGTCGAGGCGGCCCGGCGTGACGCCAAATCTGGCGAGACAGTGCTGCTTTCGCCCGGTACGGCAAGTTTCGATCAATTTAAAAGTTACGGTGCACGTGGTGACATGTTTGCCTCCCTCGCTCGGGGGAGCGCGGGTGTGTGACGCTGCGGGCGCCAGCAAAAGAGGATGAGAGAATGAAGGCTCAAAAGCTCGGACTGTTTCTGGGTATGAACATGGCTGTTGCGTGCATGGTCATGCAGGGGTGCAAGGCCGTCAAGCCCGGCCAGGGCGCCCAGTCCCCCGCCTATGTCGCGCCGGTCGTCGAGACCGATCCCGCGCCCGCGCCCGCGCCCACGACCCCGGCCGCCGCGCCGGAGCAGACCATCAAGGTCACGCCGGTCGCCCCCGCGCCCGCCCCGGTCGTTGTCGAGCCCGCCGTCACGACGACGGTGAAGCCGGTGTCCGCGGTGCCCGCCAAGGCCCCGGTCGTCGTCAAGCCCGTATCCGCGGCTCCGGCCCCGGCCGCCGCCGTGCACGTGGTCCAGAAGGGCGAGTCGCTTTCCGGCATCAGCAAGCGCTACAACGTGAAGATGGGCGCCATTGTCGCGGCGAATCCGGGCCTGAAGCCCAATTTCATCCGCATCGGCCAGAAGCTCTCCATCCCGGCCGTCGCCGGCGTTCCCGCCGCGGCTCCGGCGAAGGTGATGCAGGCCGCCGCGCCTGCGCCCGCCCCTGTCGCCGCGAGCACGGTCGCCCCGGTGAAGACGAAGCCCGCGTTCAAGGCCTATGAGGGGCCGACGAAGGAATATGTCGTCAGGAACGGCGACTCCCTGGGCAAGATCGCCTGGGAGAACGGCATCACGATCCGCGCGCTGAAGGCCCTGAATGGCCTCCAGAAGGACAATGTCCGTGTCGGCCAGAAGCTGCAGGTCCCGGCCGAGAAGGTCGTTGCCGCGGCGAAGGCTCCTGCCGCCAAGACCTCGGCCGCCAAGACCTCGGCCGCCAAGCCGGCCGCCAAGCCGGCCGCCCCCGCCAAGAAGGCCGAGGTGAAGCAGGCCGCCGCGCCCGCGCCCGCAGCCGAGAAGCCCGCAGCCGAGAAGCCCGCCGCCGAGAAGCCCGCTGCCGAGAAGCCCGCCGCGGCGGCTCCTGTTGCCGCGCCCGCGCCGGCCGCGACGGCCGAGACCGCGGCCGAGACCCCGGCCCCTGCCGCCGCTCCGGCTGCGGATTCCGCCCCTGTCGCCGAGGCTCCCGCCGCGGGGCCGACGTACACGGTGAAGGAAGGCGACGACATCGTCTCCGTCGCCATCAATTGGGGCATCAGCCCCAGCCAGCTGATGGACCTCAACGACCTGAAGGCCGGCGACGGGATCAAGGCCGGCCAGGTGCTGAAGCTCCCTGCTTCTGCCAAGCAGTCCGCCCCGTGACGGGAGGGCACCAGTAGGACGGCAATTCCGTGTATCGCGTTCTCTGGGCGCTAGGCATTTCCGTTCTCGTTCTCCTGCTGGCGGGGTTTGTGGTCCTCGCATCGGCCGGTGGCGAGAATGGAGTGCGTTTTTATAAAAGCGAGTACTACTTCCTGGGCCGCCAGGCCATCTGGCTCGCGGTGTCCCTGCCGCTTATGTATGTGGCGATTCGGTTCGACTACCACAAGTGGAGTAAGCTGCCGTGGTTGACGATTGCCGCGTATCTGGTCGTGCTCGTGCTCCTCGTCGCGGTCCTTATTTACGGCCGCGAGACGAAGGGGTCCCGCCGCTGGCTCGGCTACGGCATGATCCGCCTTCAGCCCAGCGAACTGGCGAAACTGGTTGTCGTCATCGCGACATCCGTTTATCTTGATTGCAAGGGGAGGCGGCTGGATAAGTTCGTGAAGGGCGCATTGGGGGCGGCGCTGATTGTCGGGCTGCCCGTCGCGCTCGTCCTCAAGGAACCCGATTTCGGCGCCACTTTCGTGATTGGCGCGGCCGGGGTTTCGCTGTTCCTCCTCGCGAAGGAGATGCGGCTGGTGCACATCGGTCTCTTCGTCTGCGCAGGCGCCCTGCTCTTCGGGACGCTCCTCGCCCTGAACCCGAACCGGATGAACCGCATCAGTTCCTGGGTGCGGTCTTCGTTCCAGACCTCCGACATCCCGGAGGTCGAGATTGAGAAGTCCGCGGCGGACAGCGTGGCCGAGTTGAAGCGGATCGCGGACTCGCCGCAACCAGCGGTGGCCGCGGTGGCGACGCGGGCTCGGACCGCCATGAAGGCCGTCAGGGACGTCCAGGACTACAAGAAGGGCCGCGCGATGGAGGAGGGCATCGAGGCCGTCCTCAAGGGCGTTGCGATGCGCCTGCAGGCCGAGCCGCCGTCCTTCGCCGCGCTGCGGAACGACCTTCGGCAACAGATCCGCTCCCGCGACAGGGAGAAGGCTGCGGCGCACCAGCGGGATCATTCCCTGGTCGCGATCAAGCGCGGCGGACTGACGGGCGTCGGTTTCTACGAGTCGAAGCAGAAGCGCAAGTTCCTGCCCGAGGCGCACACGGACTTCATCTTCGCCATCGGCGCGGAGGAGTGGGGCCTCGGGTTCTCGCTCGGCCTGCTGTTCGCCTTCACCGTCTTCTTCGCGTGCGGGATGATCATCGCGGCGCGGGCGGACTCTCTGGGGCGGATGCTGGCGTACGGGATGTCGCTTCTCGTGTACTCCCAGGCGCTGATCAACCTCTGGGTGGTCACGGGCTGCGCGCCCACGAAGGGCATCGCGCTGCCGTTCATCAGCTATGGCGGCACGAACCTGCTCACCGCGATGATCGCCGTGGGATTTCTTTTCAATGTCGGCCGACAAATCGGTTTGCAACCTTCCCGTCCAAAGAGTAGAATATCCAACGTCTAACGTCTATCCATCCAAAGGAGTCTAGTCCATGTCTCGTGTGTATAATTTCTCGGCCGGTCCGGCCGTGCTGCCCCTTGAGGTTCTGCAGAGCGCCCAGGAAAATCTTGTCAACTACATGGGCTGCGGCATGTCCGTCATGGAGATGAGCCACCGTGGCAAGGACTACGAGCCGATCCACCAGGAGGCGATCGCCACGTTCAAGGAACTGACGGGCATCGGCGACGACTACGAGGTCCTCTTCATCCAGGGCGGCGGCTCGATGCAGTTCGCGATGATTCCGCAGAACTTCCTTCCGAAGGGCGCGCATGCGGACTACGCCAACCAGGGTACCTGGTCGGGCAAGGCCATGAAGGAGGCGCAGATGGTCGGCGACGTCAACGTGGTCGCCAACTGCGCGAAGGACATCCCCACGCGCATGCCGCGCGACGACGAGTGGAAGTGGTCCGAAGGCGCCGCCTACGCCCACATCTGCACGAACGAGACGATTTCGGGCGCCCAGCTCAAGAAGATCCCGACGCCGTGCGCCGGCGTGCCGCTCTTCGGCGACATGTCCTCCGACATCCTCTCCTGCGCGCGCGACTACACGAAGTTCGACCTGTTCTACGCGGGCGCGCAGAAGAACCTCGGCCCGTCCGGCATGGCCGTCGTCGCGGTGAAGAAGGAGCTCGTCGCCAAGGCCGACGTGACCAACGTCCCGACGATGATGCGCTACGCCACGCACCTGGACAACAACTCGCTCTACAACACGCCGCCGACGTGGGCCATCTACATCTTCGGCGAAGTGATGAAGTGGGTCAAGAAGATGGGCAAGGAGAACCTCTTCAGGCTCAACGACGAGAAGGCGAAGAAGATCTACGACGTCATCGACGGCTCCGGCTTCTACCGCGGCACCGCGCTCAAGGAGTTCCGCTCCAACATGAACGTCACGTGGCGCCTGCCCACCGAGGAGCTCGAGGCGAAGTTCGTCAAGGAGGCCGCGGCGGCCGGCATGAAGTCCCTCAAGGGCCATCGCTCCGTCGGCGGCATCCGTGCGACGATCTACAACGCCTTCCCGATCGCCGGTGTCGACTGCCTGGTCGACTTCATGAAGGAATTCGAAAAGAAGAATGGCTAACAGGAGAATACCAATGTCGCACATCACGTTCACCACCAGTCGTCGCAACTTCATCGCGGCCCTCGGGGCCTTCTCCATCGCCGGCTATGCCGCCGATGCGACCGACCTCGCGCCCAAGACCGCCTTCGCGGGCACGGTCAAGGGCCGCCGTCTCAAGCTCGCGTCCATTGGATGCGGAGGCATGGGCGGCGCCGCGACCGATAGCCTGATCAGCGTCGGCTGCGACCTTGTCGCGATCTGCGACATCGATCCCCGCGCCTTTGACCGCTGGGAGAAGAAGTACCCCGGCATCCCGAAGTTCACGGACTACCGCGACATGCTCAGGACCATGGGCGACAAGTTCGAGGTCGTCCAGGTCGGCACGCCCGACCACACCCATGCCTACATCTCGATCGACTGCATGAACGCCGGCAAGCACGTCTACGTGCAGAAGCCGCTCGCGCGCACGGTCGAGGAGTGCGAACTCATGCTGAAGACCGCGCTGAAGAAGGGCGTTGTCGTGCAGATGGGCAACCAGGGCCATCCGGGCGTGTGGCGCTACAAGACGCTGCGCGACGCCGCGGCCTGGGGCGAGATCAAGGAGATCTACAGCTGGTCCGACCGCCCGGTGTGGCCGCAGGGCATGAAGGCGTACGCGAAGCCCGAGCCCGTCCCCGCCGGCCTCAACTGGGACTGCTGGTGCGGTCCGTGCGAGGACCATGGCTACTCCCCCGCCTATCACAGCTTCAGGTGGCGTGGCTGGTGGGCCTACGGCTGCGGCGCAATCGGCGACATGGCCGTGCACAACGCCGACCCGGCGTTCTGGGCGCTCGAGCTCGGGCTCCCGGTCAAGGTGAAGGCCGACACCTACGGCGAGGGCCCCGTCACGATCGCGTACCCGAAGAAGTCCCGCATCGAGATGACGTTCGCGCCGAACAAGTGGATTCCGAACGGCATCAAGCTCACCTGGCTCGACGGCCACCTGCTGCCCGACATGGACAAGGTTCCCGGCCTGCGCGCCTTCGCCCAGACGAACGCCGAAAACAGGGAGGCCTGGAAAGCCGCCGAGGCGAAGAAGGCCGGCAAGCCGTACACGGCGCCCGCCACGGTCGCGCCGCTCGTCCCGGACAACGGCCTCATCATCGTCGGCTCGAAGGCGACGACGATCGGCGCCTCCCATGCGAGTCCGCCGAGCTGCATCGCCGGCGACAAGGCCGCGGCCGAGGCCGCGATCAAGGCCGGCGATCCGCTCAGCAACTACAACCACTACCGCGAATTCGTCGAGGCGTGCCTCGAGGGCAATCCCGCGAAGTGCGGTTCCAAGCTGCCCTACGCGGCGCCGCTCACCGAGGCCCTGCTCATCGGCTGCATCGCGCTGCGCTTCCCGGGCGAGGAGCTCGCCTTCGATCCGAAGCAGATGAAGTTCACGAACAAGCCCGAGGCCAACGCCTTCCTCAAGGCGCCGAAGCGCAAGGACTGGGACTTCGCGAAGCTGACGGCCCTCTAGGGAGGCTGTCCGTCCAGCGTTCGGACGACGGGAGACCCCAGGGGCCTCCCGTTTCAGTTTCGCACCCCGCGCGCGCACCGTCCCCTGCCCGGCGGGGGTGTACCACCCCAGTCGGTTGTGGTATAATAGGACCCTTATGGCAAAGAAGGTACTGTTCTGGGGTCGGTTCGATCCCGGCTACTCGCGCAATCGCGTGGCGGCCGCGCTCTTCCGCGAGCTGGGGTGGGAGGTGGACTACTTCCTCGTGAAGTGGTTCCCCCGCTTCGGCGACGTCGAGGCGGCCCTGCGCGGTCTGGGCCGGAAGCCGCTGCCCGATCTCGTGTGGGTGCCGGTCTGTCGCCAGCGCGACATCCTCGCCGCCTGCCGCTGGGCGCATGCGCGGGGGGTGAAGGTGCTCTTCGATCCGATGATCTCGGCCTGGGACAAGAAGGTGTTGGAACAGCGCAAGTGGAAGGCGGAGGAGGCGCGGGCGCGGAAGCTGCACGCGCTCGAGACGCGGATGATGAACGCGCCGGACTTCGTGACCTGGGACACGTCGTGCCATGTGGACTTCTGCGCCGACCAGTTCGGCGTGCCGCGAACGCGGATGCGCGCGCTGCTGACGGGCACGGACGAGACGGTGTTCCGTCCCATGGAGACGCCGGCAGAGCTCACCGCGGACCCGTCGCGGACCTTCCGCGTCCTCTACCATGGCGCCTACCTGCCGCTGCACGGCACGGAGCACATCGTCGAGGCGGCGCGGATGACGCAGGACGAAGGCATCCAGTGGGATTTCCTCGGCTGGGGAGCCTACAAGGCCGAGACCGAGGCGAAGGCCGCCGGCATCCGCAACGTCCGCTTTCTCGACAAGGTCCCCTACGTCGACGTCCCGAAGGTCCTCTGTTCGCACGACGTGGTGCTGGGCGTCTTCGGTACGACCGCAAAGGCGGCGCGCGTGATCGGCAACAAGGTCTTCGAGTGCATGGCCTGCGCCCGTCCGACCGTCAACGAGTTCTGCACCGGCTACCCGCCCGAAGCTGCATCGTGCCGGTCCATCAAGTTCGTCCCCCCCGGTGACGCGCAGGCGATCGCCGACGCGGTCCGCGCCTACCGCGCGGACTGGAACCATCGCGACGCGTACTTCGCCGAGGCGCGCGCGTTCTTCGAGCGGCATCTCTCCATGCAGGTCGTCCGCGGCCAGCTGCGCGGCATCCTCGAAGACCTCGGACTCGGCGATGAGGAGGTGCCCGGCACATGAAGCGCCCGCGCGACGCCTATCGCAAGGAGTTCTTCGACCGCGAGTACACGGCGCGGGAGGCCTATGGTCGCCTGTGGCAGGTTGCGCGCCGCTACCGCGCGCGCATCTACCTCGGCATCTTCTGCGGCATCCTGACGGCCGGCACGCTGCTGCCGTTCTACAGCGTCATCCAGCCCGCGCTCGACAAGGTCGGCGCGAACGGGGCGCGGACCGAGCAGGCCGCGCCCGCCGCCGCGCCCGCTGCCGTTCCCGCGGCGGAAGCCGCTCCGGCCCCGGCCGCGCCTGCCGCCCCGACCGACCGCAAGGCCCGCGGCATGGTCAAGCAGTACGCGAAGTTCAAGAAGATCGCCGCGAAGTTCGGCGTCCGGCTGCAGGACGAGGACGAGGCCCTGGGAACGCCGCTGTTCCTCGCGATCCTCGTGATCGTTCCGCTCGCGGCCTTCCTGCGCTGCGGGTTCACCTTCCTCAACCACTACTGCCTGACCTGGGCCGGCATGAACACCGTGAAGGACCTGCGCGTGCAGCTGCTGCGCCACGTGCAGGAGCAGTCCATGCAGTTCCACGGGCGGATCGACGTGGGCCAGCTGATGAGCCGCGCCACGGGCGATCCGCATCAGGTCCAGCAGATCATCCAGCACGTCCTCCAGGAACTCGCGCAGGCGCCGTTCGAGATCGCCGTCTCCGTGGGCTTCATCGTCTGGAGCGCCGTCGTGAACGACATGCTGCCGACGCTGGCCGTCATCGTCGTCGGCTTCCCGATGTTCATGTGCCCCGTCGTGCTGCTCTCGAAGCGGATCCGCAAGTGGTCGAAGAAGGCGCTGGAGCGCTTCTCCGTGGTCGGGTCGCGCATCCACGAGATCCTCACGTGCGTGCGCGTGGTCAAGGCGTACCACACCGAGGAGTTCGAGAACGGCAAGTACGAGGCGGCGAATCGCTCGATGCTGAAGGCGACGCTCCGCGCGGTGCGCTGGGGACTGCTCGTGGGCCCGGCCGTCGAGACGGTTGGCATCCTGCTGCTCTGCGGCTTCGTGACCTGGTGCTTCGTCGCCGGCGTGAAGCTCTCCACGATCGTTCCGATGCTCGCGCCGCTGCTGCTGATCTACCGTCCGCTTAAGCAGCTCTCCAAGCTGCAGGTCCAGATCGAGCAGGGACGGGCCGCACTCGGACGCATCTTCTCGCTGCTCGACGTCAGTCTGGAGCTGCCGCAGAAGGCGGATGCCGCCCCGAAGACCTCGTTCGACGACCGGATCGTCTTCGAGGACGTCTCGTTCAAGTACGATACGGCCGAGCGCGACGCCGTCTCGCACGCCTCCTTCGAGATCCCGCGCGGCCGCGTCGTGGCGGTCGTGGGCGGGACCGGGAGCGGCAAGTCCACGATGAGCGGGCTTCTCTCGCGCTTCTACGACCCGCGCGAGGGCCGCGTCACGATGGACGGCGTGGACCTCCGCGACCTCCGCGTCGGGGACCTCCGCGCGCTCGTCGGCAGCGTCATGCAGGAAACGCTGCTCTTCAACGACACGGTCGAGGAGAACATCCGCTACGGCTCGCCGAACGCGACCCATGAGCAGGTCGTCGCCGCCGCGAAGATGGCCAACGCGCACGATTTCATCATGGCGCAGCCCGAGGGCTATGCGCGCAATGTGGGCGAGAAGGGCTTCGCCCTCTCGGGCGGCGAGCGCCAGCGCATCGCCATCGCCCGTGCGATCCTGCGCAACCCGCCGATCCTCGTGCTCGACGAGGCGACGAGCGCGCTCGACACCGTCACGGAGCGCCTCGTGCAGGACGCGATCGACAACCTGATGAAGGACCGCACGACCTTCGCGATCGCGCACCGCCTCTCGACCATCCGCAACGCGGACCTCATCCTGGTCATGCAGGAGGGCCGCATCGTCGAGCGCGGCACGCACGACGAGCTGTACGCCGCGAATGGCGTCTACCGCCGCCTGTGCGACATGCAGCGCACGAGCTAGAACGAAACAAGACAGTCCGAGCGAGGGCGCGCGTGAGCCGAAGGCGGAGCAAGCGACTGAACGAAACAAGACAATCTGAGCGAGGG
>JAEDMN010000188.1 GCA_016302985.1 Kiritimatiellia bacterium
AAATTCCCTTTCTCCCTTCGCTTCCTAATCGTGGAAGCCGAACGGAGGCTGGCTC
This sequence comes from Kiritimatiellia bacterium, assembly GCA_016302985.1. Lineage (GTDB taxonomy): Bacteria > Verrucomicrobiota > Kiritimatiellia > RFP12 > UBA1067 > RUG572. The sequence goes on from JAEDMN010000188.1 coordinate 56, forward strand.
GTTTTGCGGAATGCGGCTGGCGGGATTTTTCGGCCTACAACCGTCAAATCTCCTCGCACACGCGGGACAGGCCGCCTGGGCGATCCTCGGCGAGATCGACGCGATGAAGGTGCGTTCCTCGATGACTCTCTTCGACGCCGTCGAGCCGGATTCCGTCTTCAGTCAGGTCCTCGATGCGTTCTACGAGGGGTCGCGCGACGAGAAGACGCTTAGTATTCTGCAGGTATCTATCGGGAAGGACTGACAATGGACGTCGAACAGGAGATAGAGGGACTGACAACGGCCATAAGGGTTGTTACGGACAAACTAAATGAGCTCGTTTCGGCAAGAGACGCTGCGATACTCAAGGAGACGTCAGTTTTCAAACAGCGGAAGACGCGGGCGATGGCTGGATTCTTCGGTGGCTACGGATATCGTATCCTGGACTTCAAGGCAAAGGAAGATCAGACACCCGAATACAAGACGGCAAAGCTCATCTGGAATATTGGGGACACCGCCACATCGTTCCTTCGGAAGCTTATCCCTCTGCAGGTTGGGGAAACTTCCACGATGCAGATTGACACTCTTGACGCTTCCACCAAGACGGACTTCCTCAATCTGTGCAAGGCATTCAAATCCTTCAGCTGGATTGACTACTCCCATACTTGGAAGGAACTCACCTATACGCGGCTGGAGTCCAAGGGGGCCGTCCCGTTCAGGAAGGGGGGATGGGCCGAATTGGTGAATCGGTACATGGTGCTTAAGACGCTGGGGGCTTTTGCCAAGAAGTACAACTGTTCCTATGACGTGTTTCTCAACGTCAGGTTGGCGCGGATCGCAAAGAAGGAAAACATCCCGGACATGGAGCTGGACATCGTGGTTCAGCTGAATGACTGGTTCTACATCTTCGAGACGAAATCCGGATTCCATCTCTGCATCGACAAGTGGGTTGATCGTGCCCGAATGTTCAATGTAGAGAAGAAGGCGCGCTTCATCACATGCTGTTCCGACAACTCCATACCCGTGGAGTCGTTCAAGCCATTCAAGCTGTTTCCGCTTTCGTCGCTGGAAGTCCGGCTACGAAGCATGCTTGCGAACGATCAGAGGAACAAGTGAGGTCGCCGCAGGTCTCAACAATCTGCCAATCGAACAATCTGCCAATCAAACAATGCTATACTATCCCCATGCGCAAACCTGACGAACTGAGAAAAGTCGAAATCATCCGCCACTTCACCAGGCATGCCGCCGGCAGCGTGCTGATCAAGTGGGGCGACACGTGGGTGCTCTGCACCGCGAGCGTCGAGGAGAAGGTCCCCCCGTTCCTGCGGGATACGGGGAAGGGCTGGGTCACGGCCGAATACGCCATGCTTCCGTCCTCCACGGGCGGCGGCCGCAAGGACCGCGACATCAAGAAGCTGAAGCAGGACGCCCGTTCCACCGAGATCCAGCGTCTGATCGGACGCGCCCTGCGCGCGGCCGTCGACTTCGAGAAGCTCGGCGAACGCCAGATCACGATCGACTGCGACGTCCTCCAGGCGGACGGCGGCACGCGCTGCGCCTCCATCACCGGCGGCATGGTCGCGCTGAACGACGCCGTCGCGAAGCTGATGGCCGAGGGCAAGCTCGCCGAGAATCCGATCCGGCGACAGATCGCCGCGGTTTCCGTCGGCGTCTGCGACGGCGTTCCGACCCTCGACCTGGACTACATCCACGACTCCACCGCCGAGGTCGACCTGAACGTCGTCATGACGGACGACGGCCGCTTCGTCGAGCTCCAGGGCACGGCCGAGCACGAGCCGTTCACCGAGGCGGCCCTCGACGCCCTCAAGACGCTCGCGAAGAAGGGCATCGGGGAGCTCTTCGAAATCCAGAAGAACGCCTGAGCTCCTGCGCAATGAACCGCGTCAAGGCCTGGTTCCTGCTCTTTCGCCCGTGGAGCTTCACGGCGACGCTCGTGCCGTTCCTCCTCGGACTGGCCCTGGCGGCGCCGCGCCCGGATGGCGTGCGCTGGGCATACTGGGGGCTCGGACTCCTCTCGGGCACCCTCTTCCAGGCCACGGTCAATCTGCTGAACACCTGGGGCGACGCGCGGAGCGGCGTGGACACCGTGCCGGGCGCGATCTGCACGACGCCGCAGGTCCGCGACGGACTCGTCTCCATGCGCGCGCTCCTCGTCGTCGCGCTCGGGTGCGCCCTTGCCGCGGGCGGACTGGGCGTGCTGCTCTGCTTCTCGCGCGGGGGAGCGGGCGGCTGGGTCCTCAACCTCCCCCTGCTCGTCGCCGGCTTCGTGGGCTTCCTCGGGTCGACGAACTACTCGACGGGCTTGAAATTCAAGTATCACGGCCTGGGCGTGCCGTTCGTCGCGTTTCTCATGGGGCCTCTGGAGGTCTTCGTCGCCCTCGCCCTCGCGGTGCGTCCCGGCGAGCTCCTTCCGGCCGTCGGCCCGTCCGCCTGGATGTCCTTCCTCGGGGCGCTGCTGCTCTGCACCTATCCGCTGGCGCTGCACGTCTGCGTCATCATGCACGGCAACGACATGCGCGACATCCCGTCGGACCGACTGGCCGGCATCCGCACGGTGGCGTCCCTCCTGGGACCGCGCAACGCGCTCGTGTTCTACTTCCTCTGCCACGTCGTCCCTCCGCTGACCTGCCTGACGTTCGCCTTCATCCACCGCTGCGTCTGGTTCCTCCTGCCGCTCGTCACGCTGCCCCTCGTCGCGAAGACTCTCCTGGTGTCGGCGCGCACCTATGCCGCCGCGCCTGCGAATCCGCCCTGGATCGGCCTCGAGCGCGCCTCCGGGGGCATCCATTTCCTCTTCGGTTCGCTCTACGCCCTCGCCGTCTTTCTGGCCGGTCGCGGGTGACCGGACATCTGCAACCTAAAATGAAAGTCCCCGGCATGAAGCCTGCCTTCCCCCTTTTCGGCGCGGCGCTGCTGTGCGCGCTGCACCCGGTCCGCGCGGACCTCTCCGCCCACGACGCCATCGAGAAGTCCGTCGCCGCCGCCGACGCGGCGATCGACGCCGCCCAGGCGAAGCTGAAGGACGCCGTCTCGCTCGCGGACTATCGGGCGCTGGTGACTTCCGTCAACGGCACGAACGTCTGGACCGCCGCGCTCCAGACCGCGCTCCGCGAGCACGAGATCGTCCGCATCCCCGCGCAGGAGGGCTACTACTGGATCGACGGCACGGTGTGCATTCCGTCGAACCGCCGCATCGAGGCCGCCGGCGCGAAGATCTCCCTGCTGCCCGGCACGCGCGTCCTGATGCTCCGCAACGAGCACACGCCGGACGGGACCCTCGCGCCGATCGCCGGCGCCCCGCGCGACGCCAACATCGCGGTCGTGGGCGGCCATTGGGAGGACTGGGCCCGTCGCCGCATGGGCTACGGCGGCACCGGTCGCTACGACGCGAAGGTGCGCGGCATCGGCCAGCACTACGGCGTCTCCACGTTGTTCTATTTCGGCAATTGCGACGACGTGCTCGTGCGCGACGTCACGTTCTGCCACACGAGTGGCTTCGCGGTCCAGGCCGGGGACGGCCGCCGCCACCGTTACGAGAACATCTGGTTCGAGAAGTGCCACGCCGACGGACTCCACCTGAACGGCAACCTCTTCGACGTCCACTGCCGCAACGTGAAGGGCGGCGTCGGGGACGACCTTGTCGCCCTCAACGCCTACGACTGGCTGAACTCGTCCGTCAACTTCGGCCCGCAGCGCAACATCCTCTGCGAGGACCTCGAGCTCGTCGGCGGCGGCTACCCCGCCATCCGCATCCAGCCCGCGAAGTTCAAGTACCAGGATGGTTCCGTCGTCGACTGCGCGATCAGCGACGTGATCTTCCGCAAGGTGAAGGGCATCATGACCTTCAAGATGTACCTCCAGACGCCCCGCTACTACATCGGCAAGGACCCCGAATGGTCTGCGGTCGGCACGGGCGGCAACCTCTTCTTCGAGGACATCGACATCGACCTGCGCGGCCCGATCGACTGCATGGGTCAGTACAAGGAATCCGAGCCGCTGCGCGGACACTTCGGCGCGTTCGAATTCGGCGCCGACCTGTCGTCCGTCCATTTCCGCGACATCCGCATCGCGTTCCACCTCGACAAGTACCCGCTCTCGCACCTCGCGGTCGTCGGACCCAAGTCCTGCTACTTCCCGCCGAAGGACGGCAAGCCGGGCCTCGAGATCTTCGACCCCTACGTCTCCTGCCGCGTCGGCGAGGTGACGGTCGAGGGACTCAAGGTCACCGGCACGGCGCCCGCCGAACTCGTCCGCGCCACGGTCTTCGACGACATCAACCACGACGGCCGCTCCTCCGGCCGCGGCGTGATCGAGAAGCTCACGATCAGGTAGTCCGATGCTCCGCGGCTGGATCCTCGCGGCCTTCGTGGTCCTGGTCTGGGGCGTGACCTTCGTGAACACGAAGGCGCTGCTGGTGGACTTCTCGCCGCTCGAAATCCAGGTGCTGCGCTTCGCCGTGGCCTACGTCGCGCTCTGGGCGATCCATCCGCGCCGCGGCCGCATTCCCTTGAAGGAGGAATGGCTGTTCGCGGCGATGGGCCTCACCGGCGTCGCCGTCTACCAGCTGCTCGAGAATTGCGCGATCCACTTCACCAATGCCTCGAACGTCTCGATCCTCGTCTCGACCTGTCCCGTCGTGACGGGTGTCTTCTCGTGGCTGCTGGGACGTGAGAAGCGCCTGTCGCCGCTGTTCTTCCTTGGCTTCGTGATTGCGATGGCGGGCGTCGTGATGGTCAGCCTGAACGGCATCCAGGCGTTCCATTTCCGTCCGCTGGGCGACCTGATGGCGCTGACGGCGATGCTGAGCTGGAGCACCTATTCGGTGCTCGTCTCGAAATCCGTCGAGAAGGGCTATCCGCAGGCGCTGGTCATTCGCCGGATGTTCTTCTGGACGCTCGTCTACATGCTGCCGCTCGTCGCGCTGGGTGTGACGCCGTCCGGGAGGACGCTGCTGGACGGATCCTTCGCCGTGACGCTCGACTGGTCCGTGAACGTGCGCCGGTTCTCCTCGTCTCTCAACCACGTCAACCTGGCGTTCCTGGGCTTCCTCGCGTCCGCGGCCTGCTTCGTCGCCTGGAACAAGGCCTGCGCGGCGGTCGGCATCGTCCGCTGCACGGTGGCCCTCTACCTGCTGCCGGCGATCACGGTGCTGTTCGCGTTCACCTTCCTCGGTGAGCGTCTCACGGCGGTCTCCGCATGCGGCGCCGTGCTGGCCCTGGTCGGCGTCGTCGTCGCGAACAGCCGCGGGAAGGGGGCCTCGCATGGAGAATAGGCGCGGGCGGCATCCTCCTCGCCGTGCTGTCACGGGTGACGAAGTAGGAGCACGAACGTGACGTCGTTGTCGCAAATCCTGCTGGGCTGGCTGGGATTGAACGTCCTCGCGTGGCTGCTCTCCGTTCTCGTCTTCAGAGCGTGGGCGCGGAGTGTCCGCTGGACGGAGAACGGCCTGATGCCGGACGCGGTGCCGTTTACGGCGGGCGAAGGGTCGGACGCGGTGCTCTTCGTGCATGGTTTCAACGATGTTCCGGCCGTGTGGCGGCGGTTCGTCGAGCCGTTCGTGGAGAAGGGCTTCCAGGTCGAGGCGCTGCATCTGGAGGGGCTGGGCGACGGGCGGATGGGACTTTGGTTCGACTTCCCGCTGCTGCGCTGGCAGCAGGCCGTCACGGCGCGGGTGAACGCGCTCGCGAAGAACCACCGCCGCGTCTTCCTCGTGGGGCATTCGATGGGGGGCGCGCTCGTGCTGGACGCGGTCTACCGGCATGATCGCTGGCGGAAGGGGGTGCAGGACGCCGACGCGAAGATCGCGGGCGCGGTCCTCCTCGCTCCGCTCGTCGAGGTCTCCCGCGCCCGGGCGCCGATCCTCTCCGCGGGTGCGTGGTTCGCACTCTGCCGACTGTTCCTGCCCGGCCTCCGCTGCGTGCCGTCTGTCTTCCCGTCCGTGCAGGGAGCGGAGGACGATCCGTCGTTCCGCTACCGCCGCGACCGCTTCATGACCGTCTCCGTCCTGGGCGCGATGTTCCGGCTTGTCCGCCGTCTCCGGACACTCGACCTCTCCGAAATCGCCACTCCGCTCCAGGTCTACGTGGCCGGCAACGACCGCGTCGTGGACACGTCCGAAGCGAAATCCTACTTCGCATCCTGCCCGGCCGTGCAGGCTCTCACCGAGGTCCCCGACGCCCCCCACGTCCTCCCGCTCATCGCCCCCTGGCGCAAATTATCAACCCAGATTGCCGATGAATTCTTCAGCTTTGTGGACTGATT
>JAEDMN010000189.1 GCA_016302985.1 Kiritimatiellia bacterium
CCTTATTACAGAGCCGCCCGTTGTCGGCGAAGCTGTAGTGCGATTGTTCCGTGATGATGATGTGATCGACGAGTGCGATGCCCATCATTTTCCCCGCGCCGTAGAGCCCCCAGGTGAGATCGACGTCGCGCTTCGAGGGCAGCGAGCTGCCGGAGGGATGATTGTGGGCCACGACGATCGAATGCGCATTCCAGCGCACGGCGATCGAGAAGACGTCCCGAGGATGAATCCCCACTCCGTTTACCGTGCCGACCGCAATGAGCTGCGGCTCCGAAAGCGGTCGCCGCTTCGCGTCGAGCGGCAGCGCCCAGAATTTCTCCTGCCGTTCGCCGGCCGGCAGCATCCGGCGGAAGAGTCCGGCCGCGTCGGCAGACGACGCCACCGCCGAAACGTGTGTCTGCCGCGCGGCATACCCGCGCCGCGCCAGCTCAAACGCCGCGGTCAACTCCAGGATCTTGACCCGCCCGAGACCGAGAATCCTGCGCTCCGGACACCGCAGATTGTGCGCGGCGATTCCGCTTTTGAGCGTATTGAAGTCGGTTTTCACCAGCGCTTCGACGCCTCCGAAAGCGTCGATGAGTCGTCGGGAAAGCTCCATCACGTCGCAACCGGCGGTTCCGGTCTTGAGAATGACGGCCAGAAGTTCCGCGCCGCTGGCCACGGACGCCGTGCCGGCCTGCTCAATCCGCTCCCGCGGCTTCGACTCGACGGCTCTCGCCTTGAAATCATTCCCCATCTTCACCTCCCGATTCCGCCGCCGCGAGATAACCGCCGTCGGTTTCCTCCTCGTCCGGCCGCACCGCCCAACCCGTCGTCGGCGCCTTGCGGACGACGTTCTCGCCGATGTCCTTCAGGCAGGCGCGGAAGACCCGCTCGTTGACGAAATTCCTGAACTCGGCATTGTCGAAATACTGCCGCATGAACTCCAGCTTCTCCTCGCCCATCGTCGCGACGATATTCTGAATGATGTCGTTGAACTGAATCTGCGCCACCTGACTGTCGCCGTTTCTGACCGCATGGACGAAACTGTCGTCCTGCGCCATGCGTCTGGGCAGCTCCTGAATCTGCCGACGCACCTCGTCTTCGTCCTTCCAGTCGATGCCGCCAAAGGTCGCGTTGAAGTCTTCGATAATGCGCGAAAGCGAATCGAACTCGACTTCGGGAATTCCGCCCCCGGAACCGACCGGAATCGGCGAAACGGTCGCGTTGACGTTCTCCAGCGTGAGGTCACGCTCTTCCAGTTTCTGGATGCGGTACTTGTCAAAGTCGATCGTCTCCAAGAGACCGGCGGTGAAATCCTCGCGCTTCAACTTCGGCAGCTTTTTCACGAGAAGCGAATAGAAGAGATACTGCTTCTCCCAGTCCGCGCTCTCGAACGGCATGATGGCCGCAAAGAACGGATAGATGCGGCAGAAGTTCTTCATCGCGCTCTTGGCGCGGACCTGCTCCTCCTCGTTGAGTTCCTCCCTGAATCGGACGACGACGGCATCGAGGATCGCATCGATCTTCGGCCGGTCCTCGTCCTTGCCGGAAAGCCGCAGCTCGACGACCTGCTGTTTGTCCGCGTCCGTATAGAACGGCTGGCGCTCGACCGTTTCGATGAGGTCGTTCAACTTGTTGACGTCGCTTTCTCCTGCCAAAATCGTCGTCTTGTAGTAGCGCTGAAACGCCGCACGGATGTCCTCGGGGTCGTTCGCAAAGTCCAGCACGAAGGTGTCGAACTTCTTCGGATGCGCCCGATTGAGCCGCGAGAGCGTCTGGACCGCCTTGAGGTCGGAAAGGACCTTGTCCACGTACATGGTGTGGAGCAGCGGCTGGTCATAGCCGGTCTGGAACTTGTCCGCGACAATCAGGAGACGGTACGGCTCCTCCTCGATCTTGTCCTCGATCGCCGAGGACGGAAATCCGTTCAGCGACGATTCGGTCACGACATGCCCGTCGATCTCCTTGTCCGTAAAGGCGACGATCGCCTTGAACGTCCCGCCCTGCTCCTCCAGCAACCTGGAGATGTGCTGATGGAAGTCGATCGCCCGCTCGATGGACGAGGTGACGACCATCGCCCGGGCCCTGCCGCCGATTTTCTTGAACACTTTCGTGCAGAAGTGGTCGACGATGATGCGGCTCTTCGCTTCAATCGTCTCCGGCTGGCGCTCCACGTAGGCGCGGATTCGCTTCGGGGCCTTGTCCTTGTCAAACTGCGGATCGTCCTCGACCTTCTTGACGACCTCGTAATACGACTGGTAGGGCGTGTAGTTGCGGACGACGTCGAGAATGAACTTTTCCTCGATCGCCTGTTTCATCGTATACTCGTGGAACGGCGCGTAAGCCAGCCCCTCCGCCGTCGCATGCTCCTCGCCGAACATCTCCAGCGTCTTGTTCTTCGGCGTCGCGGTGAAGGCGTAGTAGTTCGCGTTCTTCGCGAGCTTGCGGCCCTTGATGATACGATGGATCTTGTCCTCCGTATCCTCCGGCTCGCCGTCCTCGTTCAACGTCTGCGCATTGCCCGAAACGCTTGCCGCCAGACTGGAGGCCATTTCACCGTTCTGGCTCGAATGCGCCTCGTCTATCACAATGGCGAAGTTCTTGTTTTTGAGCGACGATCCGATTTCGTCGAGGATGAACGAGAACTTGTGAATCGTCGAAACGATGATCTTCTTGCCGCCCTGCAGCAGCTCACGCAGCGTAGTGGCGCGATCGGCCCAGCCGACGAGGTTCTTGAGCTTCGCAAAGGCGTTGATGTTGTCGCGAATCTGCTTGTCGAGATTGACTCTGTCGGTGACGACGATGATGGAGTCGAACTTGGCCGTCGTGTCCGGCTTCTGCAAAAGGACCAGCTGATACGCGAGCCACGTGATCGTATTCGACTTGCCCGATCCGGCCGAGTGCTGGATCAGGAACTTGCGCCCCACCGGGTCGGCCGCGGTCTGCGCCAAGAGCCGCCGCACCGCGTCGAGCTGATGATAGCGCGGCCAGATGACCCGCTCCTTGATTTTGCGGGTCTTCTTCTCCTCGGTGACGATCACCTGCGCGAAGTTCTCGATGATGTTCGAAAGCGACGGCTTGGTGAAGACCTCTTCCCAAAGGTAGCTCGTCATCGTCTTGCCCGGAACGACGGGATTGCCCGCGCCGCCGTTCACGCCGCGATTGAACGGCAGGAACCACGACTCGGCGCCCTTGAGCTCCGTGCACATGTAGACGTCGTTGTCGTCCACGGCGAAATGCACGGCGCAACGCTTCGGCTTCAGCAGCACGTCCTTCGGATTGCGGTCCGTCTGATACTGCCGGATCGCGTTCTCGACCGTCTGCCGCGTGTAGTGGTTCTTGAGCTCGAAGGTCGCGAGCGGCAGTCCGTTGATGAACACCACGAAGTCGATCGCGTCGTTCGCGTCGCTCTTTGAATAGTGCAGCTGACGGATGACGCCAAAGCAATTCTTCTCGTAGGCCTCCTTCGCGCTCGGATTCTGCTCGGAGGGGAGCGGGAAATACAGGTCAAACGTCGTCCCGTTGAAGGCAAAGCCCTTGCGCAGGACATCCGTCACGCCGCGCTTCGCCAGCGCCTCGCAGAGCCGTGAATAGAACTTGGCCTTCTCCGAGGCGCTCGCAAGGCACATCGAACGGGCGACCTTCTCCGGCTGCGTCGCCACCAGGAACGCCTCGAGCCAGCTCTTGACGAGCGCCTCGTCCTTCGAGTAGAGCTCGCTCTTCCCTTCGACATAGCCATTGACATCGCGAAGGTGCGCCACAATCAGCGCCTCCAGGCCCAGCTCTTTGGTATTGGTGGTCATTGCCTTCCCCTTCCTTGTGCGGCTAAAGCCGCACACTCCGATAAAGCCCCGTTAACATCTGCGCGAGCATCCCATTCGGCGCAAGGTCGCCCGCCCAAATCTCATCAGCGTTCTTCAGCACAAACTCATTGCACCAGGTAGCGATCTTCTTATTAAGGCGCGAACCCGGTGGCTGCGGCGAAATGGCCAGCGCCTCGCCCGCGCCAATGGCGACCGCAAGCCCCTCGGCCATCTCCTGCGCCTCGGGAATGCCCGCGGGAAACACCGCAATCAACGGACGCCTCTTTGCCAAGGCCCGCCGCAACGCCTCGCGCTCCTGCGCCGAAGTAAACGTGGAGATCAACACCCGCGATGCCTTCTCAACCCCAGCTTCATTATCGCGGCTTGCGGCGCTTCCCGCAACCCCATTATCGGAGCGGGCGGCATTACCCGCAACCCCATTATCGGAGCGGGCGGCTTTAGCCCCCCCCCGCCGCCCCCGCCGCCCCCGTCGCCCCTTTCGCCCACAGCTTGCGCGGCTTAAGCGCGCTCGCATAAAAGCCCTGGCTCGCCACAAACGCGACCCGCGGCCGATTCAGCAACTCGGTGTCGCCCCACGTATACGCCGTGCACGCGCCATACCGGTCGCTCGACCAATTGGCCGGGTTCTCGCGAATGTACTTCTGCCAGCCCCGAAACGCCTCCGCGCTGGAAACCAGGCAATCCCAGTAATCGCGCTGCCACAAATGCTCGCCGATGTCCTCGACCTCGCCCGCGCGCCGCATCCGCCCATAAATAAACGAGCTTCCCCCCTTGAAGCGGCTCATCAGGAAGCCCAGCTGATGCTCGTGATGAGTCGGCATCTGATGAATGCGCAAAAGCGCATGAAAGTGATTGGGCATCACCACAAAGTCGAAGAGCTCGAGCCCGGGATACTTCGCCGGCAGCGCGCGCCAATACGCCTCAACCGCGCGCCCCAACGCATTCAAGACCACCCTCTTGCCCACAATCGCCCCCAACAACGACTTGTTCTTGGCCACCTGAACCGTCACCGCCCACCATCCCGCGCGGTAATTGATGTTCGGGTTACGCAGCGATTTATGCCAATGCGCGGGTGTTGCCACCGCCCCTGTTCCCGCGGGCGTTATCGTAGCGGGCGGCTCTAGCCGCCCCTCCGGCGCACGTGCTGCTTTCTCCGCGATCATGCCACCTTCCTTTGCCCGGTCACGACATCGGCGATCAGCCGCTGCTTGTATTCCTTCATCGCGGCAACCTCGCGCTCCAGCCCCGCCACCGCCGCATCAATCTTCGCCGCACGCGCCTCGATATACGCCACGATCTCGCGCTGCTCGGCAAGGGGTGGGAGGGGGAAGGCCATATTTCGCATCTCTTGATAACGCGTGGTCCAAAGGTCAGCAACGATACCACGCCCATTCCGATAGAACTCCTCCACCCAGGGCGTTGAGCGGAAGAGATAATGAACAAACTGCCGATCAATTTGCCGCGGCTCCAACACAATGCTAATCGTGGTCACCGAGCCATCCTGTGGCGCAATGCCGCACGAACCCTTGCGGTCGGAACGCGAGTTCACCACATAATCCCCTGCTCGCACCAACTTGCGCGTCTCTCCCTGCGCCATCGAAATGGCCACATCGGCCAATTGAGGCACCACGCCCACCTTAGCAACCGAGAGTGGCGGATAATCCTGTTCCGAGACCTTTTCGCTCCGAAGGCGGAAATGCTGCCGCACCTTCTTCACCTCCCACCCCTCGGGGACTTCGGGGAGCCACGGAATGCCGGAAGGAACGAGGGGGCGGGGATTTGAGCCGTGTAGAGGTGTAGAGGTGTAGATCTGGGGCTCCGCCCCAGACCCCGGAAGACCGCTCTTTCTCCACTTCTCCACTTCTACACGGCTAATAGCTCTCACTCCCCGCGTCACCGCCTCGGCAATCATCGCCTGCTTCAGCTCCTTGAGGAGCGCCACCTCGCGCTCCTTCGCCGCCACCCAGCGATCAATCTTCCCGCACTTCTCGTCAAGAAAGGCCACAATGGCACGTTGAACCCCCGTTGGCGGGCACACGCCATAAATGGAGTAGAGATCTTTTGTATACAACCTGGTTAGGCCAATCGCTATGCCCGTTGATTTCCGGCGAAACTCTGTGATGTAGAGAGGCGTATGAAACAAGTACTCAAGGTACTTGCGAGAAATCAAGCCTCTACTCGTATACACTGCATAATCGGGACTCACAAGTCCATCATAGGCCGAAATCGCGAACACTCCTAAATGGGCCTTCAACTTGTTGAATACAATGTCATTAACATAAACCTTCTTCGCCCCTACATATGAAGATGCAGCGTTTGGCACGACGTCCATTTCTCGCGTCGGGACAATACCGCGCTTCTGGCTCATTGATAGCGGCTCTTCCAATCCTGTAGAGGACTTTTCAACGCGCTCTCTCAAAACATTTTTCAACCGCACCACCGCCCACCCTTCGGGCACTTCGGGGAGCCAGGCGATGCCGGTCGGCTTGTATTTCGG
>JAEDMN010000190.1 GCA_016302985.1 Kiritimatiellia bacterium
CGATCACGAGACCGCCGTCGGAGAACGCGCTCTGCGTGCGGCCGTAGACGATCTGCAGGAAGAGCTCGCGCATCGCCGTGTTGATGGCGTCGCAGACGAGGTCCGTGTTGAGCGCCTCGAGGATCGTCTTGCCGACGAGGATCTCGGACGCCATGGCGGCGGAGTGCGTCATGCCGGAGCAGCCGATCGTCTCGACGAGGGCCTCCTCGATCACGCCGTCCTTGACGTTCAGCGAAAGCTTGCACGCGCCCTGCTGCGGCGCGCACCAGCCCACGCCGTGCGTATAGCCGGAAATGTCCTTGATCTGCTTGGCCTGAACCCACTTGCCCTCTTCCGGGATGGGAGCCGGACCATGGTTGCACCCCTTTGCCAACGGGCACTGGTGCTCAACTTCAGTCGAGTAGACCATGTTAGTCTTCCTTTTGTTTTCTGATTGGATTAGAAATAGCGCTTCAGCAGGCCCTCGAAGCCGGCGCCGTGACGGGCCTCGTCCTTGGCCATCTCGTGGACCGTGTCGTGCACGGCGTCGTAGTCGAGCTTCTTCGCGAGCTTCGCGAGCTCGAGCTTGCCGGCGCACGCGCCCTGCTCGGCCGCCGCGCGCAGCTCGAGGTTCTTCTTCGTGGACTTCGTCACGACCTCGCCGAGGAGCTCGGCGAACTTGGCCGCGTGCTCGGCCTCCTCGAAGGCGTAGCGCTTGAACGCTTCCGCGATCTCGGGATAGCCCTCGCGCTCCGCCTGACGGCTCATCGCGAGGTACATGCCGACCTCCGTGCACTCGCCCGTGAAGTTCATGCGGAGACCCTTCACGACCTCCTCGTCCAGACCCTGCGCGGAACCGACGATGTGCTCGCACGCCCAGGTCATCTTGCCTTCGGCGGCCTTCTCGAGAAACTTGGCGCCGGGGCAGCCGCACTGCGGGCAGCGGTCGGGGGCGGCGTCGCCTTCGTGGATGTAACCGCAGACGGGGCAAACAAACTTCTTCATGCTTCTCTCCTCTATTTCTTGTACGGACTTCGTTCGTGTAAGGGACTTCGGGGTCCCTTGGAATTAAGAACCTAGTATACGCGAAAACGGGGGTGAAAACAAGCTGAAACGCGTCCGAAGACGGACTAGAGCGCCCCTGCGGCCCAGGCGTCGATCATCCGGCGCGCAATCGAGACGGGGCGGGGGAGCTCGGGCAGGTCGTCCCGGCCGAACCAGCCGCTCGCGACGACTTCCTCGCCGTCGGGCTTCAGCTCGCCCGACACCCAGTCGGCGACGAAGCCGACCATGAGGTTGGACGGGAACGGCCAGATCTGGGAGCCGAAATAGCGCAGGTTGCCGATCTCGATGGAAGCCTCCTCGCGCGCCTCGCGCCGCACGGCCTCCTCGAAGGTCTCCGCGGGGTCGATGAAGCCCGCGACGAGCGACCAGTGCGGCAGACGGTAGTGCGAATTGCGCTGCAGCAGGATGCGGTCGCCCTTCCGGACGAGCGCGATCACGGCGGTGGTGATGTGCGGGTAGGCCAGGTAGCCGCAGGCGGGGCACTTCATCGCGCGCTCGGCGGGGTCCGGATGGCGCACCATCGCCGTGCCGCACTTCCCGCAGAAGCGGTTCGTCTCCGTCCAGTGGGCGAGTTCGCGCGCACGCGCCAGGTCCAGCCATTCCTCGCGGGACACCCGGGGGAACATCTCCCGCAGGGCGTTGTCGTCCAGAACCGCCATCCGTCCTATTCCGCGCGAAGGGACCGGAGCAGCGCGATCTCGGCCCGGTAGCCGTCGAGGTCGCAGGGCGTCTCGAGGTAGAACGGCAGGTCGCGCAGGGCCGGGTGGTTGATCACGCGGGCGAGCGCCTCCTGTCCGATCTTCCCCTTGCCGATGCAGGCATGGCGGTCCTTGTGGGCGGAGAGCGGATTCATCGAGTCGTTCAGGTGGATGGCCTTCAGGCGCTTCAGCCCGACGACCCGGTCGAACGCGGCCACCACGCCGTCCAGATCGTTCACGATGTCGTAGCCGCCGTCCCAGACGTGGCAGGTGTCGAGGCAGACGCCGAGCGGGGCCTCCGGGCCGACGGCGGCCTCGACCGCGTCGATGAGCGCGCGCACCTCCTCGAAGGTGCGTCCGACCTCGGACCCCTTGCCCGCCATCGTCTCGAAGAGGATGGTCGTCGCGGGGATGGAGCCGAAGCCCGCGAGGATGCGCGCGAGCATCGCGGAGATCAGCTCGGCCCCCTTCTCCGTCCCCTGCCCCACGTGGCTGCCCGGGTGGAAGTTGTAGAGCGCGCCCGGCGTCAGCTCGAGGCGGCGCAGGTCGTCCGCCATCGTCGCCTCGGCGAACTCGCGCACGCGGGCCTCGGCCCCGGCGGCATTGAGCGTGTAGGGCGCGTGCGCGAGAATCGGACCGATCCCCTTCTCCGCGGCAAACGCGCGGAAATCGGCGACGTCGCGGGGATCGATTGGCTTCGCCGCGCCGCCGCGGGGGTTCCGGGTGAAGAACTGGAAGACGTTCGCGCCGATGGACTCGGCCGTCTGGCCCATCGCCAGATAGCCGCCCGCGCTCGAGAGATGGCAACCGATCCTGAACATGTCAGTCCTTTCCGAACATCAGCCGATGACGAGGTCCTCGCGGGGATAGCGGATCGAGACCCGCTCCTCCTGCCCGCCGATCAGCATCACCACGCCGATCGCGCCCAGACGCCCGCACAGCATGCAGAGCATAATCACGAAACGGCCGGTCGTCGACAGCGACGCGGTCGTCGACCCGCAACTCAGGCCCGTCGTGGTGACCGCCGAGACGGTTTCGAACAGCAGGTACTCGAACGTGAGCTTCTCGTTGCCGCCCTCGCTGACCAGCAGCACCGTCATCGCCAGGGAGATCACGGCCGCGAACACCATGACGATGACGATCGCCTCGCGCACGACGGTGTCCGGAATGCTGCGCCTGAAGAGCACGGTGTCGCGGCGGCCGCGGCAGATCGCCAGCAGCGTCACGAGGAACACGACGAACGTCGTCACCTTGATGCCGCCGCCCGCGCCCCCGGGCGCCGCGCCGATGAACATGAGCACCTCCGAGACGAAGCGCGTCGCGGCGTGCATCTCGTGGACGGGGATGACCGTGAAGCCGCACGTGCGCGGCGTGACGGCCTGGAAGAAGGCAATGGCGCCCTTCTCGGCCAGCGAATACGGCTCGAGCGCGCGGTTCCACTCCAGGGCGAGGAAGAAGCCGAACATGCCCGCCAGGAAGATCGCCGACGACAGGAGAACGACGCGCGTGTGCAGGGTGAGGCGCCCGCGCTTCACCAGGTTGCGGCGCCAGAACTGGACCGTGCAGAGGTTGTAGACCACGGGGAACCCGACGCCGCCGAGGATGACGAAGCCAGCCATCGACAGCAGCACGGCCGGGCGTCCCTGGAAGACCGCGATCGACCCCGGGTCCAGCGAGAAGCCGGCGTTGCAGAAGGACATCACCGAATAGAAGTAGGCGCGAAACCAGGTCATGTCCGGCACCAGACTGTGGAACGTGAACGTCGCCACCCCTTCGACGACCGCCATCGAGAGGACGACCCAGATGACGAGTCCGCGCCAGCCGTCCACGCCCCGGAACCCGTACGTGCTCATGAGCGAACACTCGCCCTCGAGCGAAAGACGCCGGCCAATCATGGCCAGGAAGAGCGTCCCCACCGTCATGATGCCCACGCAGCCGAGCTGCACAAGCGCCAGCAGGACGCAGTGGCCGAAGCGCGACAGCTGCACGCCCACGTCGATCACGGTCAACCCCGTGATGCAGACCGCCGAACACGCGGTGAAGAGCGCGTCCAACGGCTTCATCCAGGTGTGCGACGGGGACGAGACCGGCAGCATCAGGAGGACGGCGCCCGCCAGGATCGCCCCGAGGAATCCGAGCACGATCAGGACGCGGGTCTTCACTTCGACTCCCCGGAATCCTTCTTCGCGCCCTCCCCGGTGCAGATCTCCTTCAGACGAACGCCCCAGATGCTGAGTTCATAGAGGAGCACAAGCGGCCCCGCCATCAGCATCTGGCTCATGGGATCCGGCGGCGTCAGCACCATGCCCAGGAAGAACGCGAAGACGATGGCGAACCGACGCCAGGCGCGCAGCTGTTCGGACGTGATGACGCCGAGCCAGCCCAGCACGAACAGGAGCAGCGGAACCTGGAACACCAGGCCGAACGCGAGCACGAGCTTCAGGATCAGCGGCACGTAGTTCTCGATCTGCACCTGCGTCACGCTCAGCCCGACCCAGTGGTTGACCACGTCGAAGAAACGCACCACGTTCGGAGCGAGCTGGCCGTAGGCGAAGCAAACGCCCACGCCAAAGAGCCCCGCGCCCGCGAGCAGGAAGAAGAGGATCGCCGCCTTTTCGCGCTTCGTCAGCGCGGGGAAGATGAAACGGAGGATGAAGTACATCACGAACGGGAAGCTCAGCGCCGTGCCGCCCCACATCGCAATGGACATGATCTGGCTGAAGCCGCCCGTGATGTTGAGGCTGACGATCTCGATCTTCCCGGCCTTCATCAGGGCTTCGGCGGGGGACTTGAGCCATCCCAGGACATGCGGCGAGAAAATGCCGACGACCAGGCAGGAAAGCGCCCACGCGATCACCGCGTTGATCAGGCACGCCCGAAGCGCGACGATGTGCTCGAGGAACGGACGCGGCGGATCGTTGTACTCGTCGGGGTTCTTCAGGAGAGGACGCATCTTCATGTCGACTTCCCCGTCTTCGGTGGCGGCGAGACGGTGATCTTCATCGCGTACGGATCGACCGCGGGCTTCGCCGGGGCGGGTTCCGCGGGCGCGGGCTCCGCAGCCGTCGCGTCCCCGTCGCCCATCTCCGAACCGGCGTCGTTCTGGTACCGCGTCTCGTCGTAGTAGTCATGCCCCGGGTAGGGGCTGTTCGGGTCGTATTCGCCGCCGTAGTAGTCCGTCTCGGACTCGGCGCGGTCTCCCGTCCCGTCATCGGACGCGGCCGCGTCGGCGCCGGAGGCGGCGGAAGCATCCGCCTCGTCCTTCGGCGTCTCGACGTAGTCGGTCTTCACCGCCTCGTCGACCGTCTTGCGGACCTCCTCGTCCATCGACATGAGCTGCCGCTTGAACTCGTCCGCGGCCCGGCGTAGCGTGGACATGATCTGCCCGAACTTGCGCGCGGCGGAAGGCAGGTTCTTCGGCCCGACGACAATAAGAATGACACCGAGCAGAACGAGCCACTCGGTGCCTCCGACAGATTCGAAGACGAACGCAAAGGTCATCTATTGAATGCCGTCCGCGTCCGGATTACCTGTGCTGGAACACGGCGAACTCGCCGCGGCGGTTCTTCGACCACACGCCCTCACCGGAACCCTGGACGGCCGGCTTCTCCTCGCCGTAGCTCTTCGTCTGGATGCGGGCCTCGGGATTGGCGACGCCGAGGTTCACGAGGTAGTCGCGGATCTTGATCGCGCGGAGATCGCCGAGCGAGAGGTTGTACTCGTTGGAGCCGCGCTCGTCGCAGTTGCCCTCGACGATCACGACGCGCGCCGGGTTGGCCGCGAGGTGCTTCGCGACGGCCTCGGCCTTGGCCAGCTCGCCCTGCGGGATGAGGTCGGAGTCGAAGCCGAAGTAGACCGGCGCGAAGTCGACGTCCGTGCAGCGGACGTAGTTGGGATCCTGGTCGAACGGCACGCCCATGGCGGCGTCCATCGAAATCGTGTCCGCATCCTTCATCGCAGCGGCCGCCGCGGCGAGCTTGTTCTGCTCGTCGACGTTCGAGTTGACGTCCACGGCGCCGGGATTGGAATCGACATCGGTGGCGCCCGACGTGCCGGAATCCACGACCTCCGTGCCGCTACCCGCGCCCAGCTCGTCGTCGTCGTACTTGCAGCCCGAGACCGCAACGGCGAGGACGCCGCAGAACGCAATCGCCATCATCGTGGAATACTTCATTTGTCTAACTCCTTGGGATTAAAACGTACGTGAAATTCTTTCTTGAGGAACAATGCCCGATATCATACAGAAAATGGGATGAGAAGGCAAGATGAAACATGAAAAAAGGGCCCCGGCCATGCGGCCGGGACCCCTTCGCCTTCAGGAGGCGTCCGGGACTTACATCTCGGAGAGCTTCTTGATGAGCTGGTAGTTCTCCTTGAAGCCGTCCTCGGACTTCTGGAGCATCGCCATCGCCTTCTCCTCGCCGACCTTCTTGATCAGCT
>JAEDMN010000191.1 GCA_016302985.1 Kiritimatiellia bacterium
CCGCCACGTGGAAGACGGCCGGCAGCAGCTCGCCCGCGATGCGGTAGAGGTTCGGGATCATCAGCAGCAGGCCCTGGGAGGACGTGAACGTCGTCGCGACCGCGCCGGCCGAGCACGCGCCGTGGACCGCGCCCGCGGCGCCACCCTCGCTCTGCATCTCGACGACCTCGGGCACCGCGCCCCAGAGGTTCTGCTTCTTCGCGGCCATGTACTCGTCCGACAGCTCGCCCATCGGCGAAGAGGGCGTGATCGGGTAGATGAACGCGATGTCGCTGCAGGTGTACGCGATGCGGGCGACCGCCAGATTGGCGTCGGTCATGGTCTTCATTGTCTGCTTCTCTTCCTACTATTCCACAAAATGAATCGGTATTGTATCACAATTGAATCCACTTGTGGCCTTCGGTCTTCGGGCTTTGGACCTGAAGCCCGGATTGGTTGGGCCAATCAGGCCGATGGGGCGGATTGGGCCGATGGTGTAGGGTTCACTTCGCCTTCTCCGCAAGCGTCTCGGCGAAGATCGCGGCGCGGATGGTCGCGACCGGAACTGTCTTCTCGCCGCGCCGGAAGTTGCGCACCGACAGGTTGCCGACGTCCACCGGTCCCTCGACCCAGACGAGCGGGAAGGTCACGCGCGAGTCGGCTCCCTCCCGTCCCGGCGACGTGGGCATCAGGGCCTGTTGTAGCCCTTGTGGTTCATGAACTCCCAGATGCGGTCCAGCCAGGTGTAGCTGCCCGTGCCGGGCGCCGCCTTGAACTGGAAGCAGTGGTTGCGCGTCGCGAGCGTGTGCAGGTCGCCCTGGATGCCCATGCGGCGCAGCTGCTCCCAGCACTTCACGGAGTTCATCGCCGCCCAGCCGTCCGCATCGCCGTGGATGAAGAGGATGGGACAGGTGGAGAGGTCGAACGAGAACTCGGGCACGAGGCGCGCGTCGTCCGCGTTGCCGCCGCCGACGTTGGGCTTCTCGCCGCCGTCCGTCAGCGCGTAGGCGGGATAGATCGCGACCGCCCACTGCACGGAGCAGGAGATCTTGTCCAGGTTGTCGATCGGCCAGTAGGAGCGGTGGCGGGAGGACGTCGCACCCATGAGCGTGAGATGGCCGCCCGCGGAGGAGCCCATGATGCCGATGCGGTCCGGGTCGAGGCCCTTCGCCTTCGCCTTGGAGCGGACGATGCGGATCGCGCGCTGCAGGTCCTGCCACGCCGTCACATGCTTCATGAGGCCGTTCGGACGCGGCGTGCGGTACTTCATCGTCACGACGGTCATGCCCTTCGCGTTCAGGTAGCGGCGGGCCGGGGCGACCTCGTGCCCGTCCGGACCGTTGCCCTGGTAGGATCCGCCGGAGTAGATGATCTGGATCGCCTTCGTCTTCAGCTCCTTCGGCATGTGCCACTCGAGGTACGGCACGCACTGGTGCGCCTGCGCGTTCGGCATCCGGCCCTTCGGCCAGAGCTCCTCCTTCTCGTACGCCCCGCGCGCGGAGTCGTCCGGGAAGCGCGTCATCAGGTCGACCTCCTTGCCGAGGCGGCCGTCGAAGTTCATCTGGCGGATGTACTCCTCGGCGCGCGTGAACCAGTGGTCGTTCGCCGCCGCGTCGTCGCCCTTGTTCATGTCGCCGTGGAACCCGTGCCAGAGGTCCGCGAAGAGGTGGAGTTCGGCGGGGATCTTCATGCGGCGCAGCTGGCGGTAGATCTGCGTGGACCCGTTCGGCGAGTAGTCGTCGATGCCGCCCTGGAAGAGGCACATCGAGCACGTCTGCGCGTCGAACTTGAGGTCGGGAACGATCTTCACGTCCGGCGAGTCGCCGTCGCGCGTGTTCGGCGTGCCGTCGCCGTCCGTCAGCACGTAGGCCGGCGCCTGCGGGATCGCGAAGAGGAGGTTGCACGGCAGCCTGTCGATCTCGTCCACGGGCGCGTAGGCGGGCGTCAGGGAGCTCGTCGCCAGCAGCAGGATCGTCTTCGAGCCGGCGGAGATGCCGGTCGCGCCGATCTTCTTCGGGTCGAAGCCGCGCTTCGCGGCCTGGCTGCGCACCACGCGGACCGCGCGCTGCGCGTCCTCCCAGGCGGACTGGTGGACGGGCAGGCCCTGCGGACGGGGCGTGCGGTACGTGAGGTTCGCGACCGTGTAGCCGGCCTTCACGAAGCGGTCGATCGCCGGCTGCAGGCGCTCGGCGTCGCAGCAGCAGTTGAAGCCGCCGCCCGAGACGACGAGCACGCAGAGATCCGTCCTGCATTCGGGGTTCGGCGCGAACCACTCGATGTACGGCCGGCGGAAGTCGTCCGCCTTGAAGCCGGGCTGCTTCACCTCGCCCGTCTTCGCGGCGATCTGCTGCGGCTGCGCGTGGGGCATCTTCCCCTCGGGCCAGATGTACTCCCGCTCATACGGCCGCGCGGACGGGTTCAGGGGCCCGAAGGACGCCTCCGCCAGCACGGCGACAACGGCGACGAAACCAATGACGATGCGTTTCATTTCGTTTCCTTTTCTGTCGATTCGAAGGCCTTCAGGATCTGCGCGGCGTCCGCGTCCAGCCGTTTCCGGCGGCGCTCGCCGAACCACGGCAGCGCCAGCGGCGCGGACCGCACGACGTCCGCCGTCTCGTCGCGGACGCCCTCCCACACCTGGCGCAGGTCGTCGTGCATGCCGACGGCGAGCTCGCTGCGGCACTCCTCCGCGAAGATCGCGTCCACCTTCCCCGCCAGCGCGCGGCGGATCAGGAACGTGGACATGAGCGCGCCGACCCAGCTGACGCAGCCCAGCGCGAAGGCCACGAGCGACGCGGACATCCATGCCGTGGCGGACTTCAGGTCGAACGTCCCCAGGTCCGCGCCCGAACTCCGCGCGACGAGCTTCAGCGTCACCAGGCCGACGCCCAGGCAGGCGACCGTCCCCAGCACGGCCCAGGCCGCGCGGTTCCTCCAGATCCGCCGCGACACGTGGTCCACGACGCGCATGCGCGCGGACAGCCCGGCGAAATCGGCATGCGCCGCGGCAAAGACGTTGTCCTTCCGCCGCGCGGCGGCGTTTCGGAGCAGGGAGAGGAATTCGGCGCGGTGCGCATTGAAGTCCGCCAGCGGCACCGCCATCCCGGCGCCGGGCGCGCGTTCGGCGCCCGAGTACGTCGTGAGGATCTTCGGCAGGTCCTTCGTCTGCAGCACGCGCGCAAGGTTCCAGCAGAGCGTACCGTAGGCGCGGGCGAAGTCGTACATGCCCGTGAACGCGTCGCACTTGTTCAGCAGCACGCGCAGCTTGAACTCCGTCCCGCGCAGGCAGGTCGAGAAGACGTCCACCGTCTCCCCCGTCGTGCCCGGCTTCTCCGGGTCGAAAAGGAAGAAGACCATGTCGCAGAGGCCCGCCAGGCGCCGAACGACGCCGGCGAAATCGTAGTCGCGCGAGACCGTGCCCGACGCCGCGTCGATCATGCCGGGACTGTCCACGAGACAGACCCCCTTCAGGACGTCCCGGTTCCGGACCTTGACCTTCAGATGCTGCAGGAAGCCCGGTCCGAAGCTCGCCAGAACCTTGAACTCCTCCGGCAGACGGGAGAGCGCGGCCGGGCCGGCGACCTCCTCGTCCTGCTCGCCGTGGAGGATGAACGTGAAGCCGTCGTCCGTCGGCGCGACGCCCGTATCCTGCACCGCCTCGCCGCCCAGCACCCAGTTGACCAGCGAGGACTTGCCGGACGAATGGTTTCCGAGGAAGAGCGCGCTGGGGCGTCCCCCGACGGTGACCGACGGACGCCGGAACGTGTACCAGTAGCGCTTGGCAACCGGCGAATAGCGGGCGTACGCCCGTTCGAGCAGTTCCTCGAATCCAAGGTCCTTCATTTCACCGAATTCCCCTCCACGGTCACCCGCTCGCAGGTCTCGGGATCCCAGGCGACGCCCGGCGCCGCGACGCAGGGCGAGGCGACGTACCGGTTGTTGACGATGCGGACGTCCCGCGCGTTCGTCAGGAAGAACTGGCCGCGGTACGGCAGCTCCTTCCGGCGCGGCGTGGGGTCCTCGAAGACGTTGTCGCGGAACGTGACGTTCTTCACGCTCGAGAGGTACCCGACGACGCCGCAGGTGTCGCGGAACGTGTTGCCCGCGAAGAGCAGATCGCGGATGATCGGGTAGTCCGTCGTGTCCGCGGACGGGTCGCGCCGGAGATAGATGCCCGTGTAGACGGAGCGGTGGCGGTGTCCGCCGTTCGAGCCGGACGGGTTGACGTTGTCGAAGAGGTTGTTCCGGACGACGACGTTCGACACGCCGTAGCCCTCGCTCCAGACGTTGAACGTGTAGCCGGTCTCGATCTTGATCGCACCCATCTCGTTGTGGCGGAACACGTTGTTCTCGACCGTCACGTCGCGCGCGAGGATCAGCAGCCCGCGGGCGCGGTTGTCGTGGAAGTAGCAGTTGCGCACGATGACGTTGTGCGTGTCGTACGTCCAGTCGAAGATCACGAAGCCGTCCGTCTTCTGCTCGGGGACGTCCTCCGTGAACGCGAGGTCGTACACGCCGCGCCGCGCGTCGACGGCCGTGACGGACTCGACGGTGCCGATGAAGCCCGACGGGGAGTAGTCCCCGTGCCGCAGCTCGACCCGCGCCCCCTTCCGGATGCCGCCGACGGAACGCGCGTTCTGCGTGCGGACGACCCGCGCCGCATGCCGACGGCCGAAGCCGCTGCAGTCGTGCATGTTCATGATGTCGTCCGCGCCGAGCGAGAACTCGCACCCGTCCAGCTTGACGAAGCCGCGGCTCCGCGCCATGTGCAGGTGGTCCGCCGTGCACGTGATCACGCGGCGCGGGTCGTTCGTCGGCGCCACGATGTCCACGTGGTCGAAGAGCGTGTGATGCTGCGTGCCGCCGATGACGAACGCGTGCCCCGGTGTCGAGAGCACCTTCACGCGCTCGAGCCGCAGGTGCTCGTTGGACGTCAGGCCGAAGCCGTTCATGTCGTAGTAGTAGTGCTGCAGGCGGTAGAGCTGGCCGACGGCGAGGTTGCCCGGCTTCTCCTTCACGCGGATCCGGTTCGGCGCGACCCAGTCGTAGACCGTCTTCGGGTTGCGGCCGCGGATGAACTCGAAGCCGCGCGTGACGCCATCCTCGATGCCGACGGACCGTGTCTGCGGATCGAACGCCGAGATGATCGCCAGGCGCATGTCCTTCCGCGGGAAGTCCGCGTACTCGGGGAACTCGAAGTCGAACGAGCCGGCGTCGACCTGCGCGACGCGCACGACGCTCGCGAGCGGGTCGCGCGCCCAGTCCCAGTCGATCGCGAAGTCCATCAGCCGCGTCCGCACGCAGTCGGTCACGCTGAAGAACTGTCCCGACCTGCGGAACGCGACGAGCGTGGCGCCCTTCCCGTCGAACGTGAAGTCCGTCAGACCCTTCAGCCGCAGGCCGCCGTCCTGCGCGAAGCGGTAGACGCCCGGCGCGAGCTCGAGGCGGGAGGCGCCCTGCGCCTTCGCCGCGTCGAACGCGGCCTGCAGCGCGGCCGTGTTGTCCGGATTCTCCGGCGTCACGCCGAACGCGGCGCCCGTCAGCACGGGCCCCGTCCCCTTCGGCAGGTCGACGTCGAACTCCTTCGCGCCCGTCGGCTCGGCGGACACGTCCACGGCCACCTTCGCCGACTCGCCCTTCACGGGGACGAACGCGAGCGGCGCGCGCTTCGCGATGCGGAGGTCGCGGATCTCGGCCTTCACGCGGTTCCAGGAGTGGAACTGCAGACGGTAGTCGGTCAGCGTGGAGATCTCGACCGGAATCGAGACCTCCTTCCACGCGCCGTCCGTCGGGTCGACGCCGACGCTCGCGGCGTCCTTCTGCTCCGTGCCGAAGGAGGCGGGGCGCACCAGCACGAGGAGGTGGCCCTTGTCGCCGGCCGCCTCGACCTTCGCGCGGAACGAGATCTGGTAGCGCTCGCCGGGCGTGAACCAGCCGTCCTTCGCCGTGAGCGCGTAGCGCACCCAGGCGAGCTCCTTCGTCGCGGACGAGCTGTCGATCACGAGCGCCGCGCCGTCCTCCGACACCTGCGCCCAACGGTCGCATTTCATCCCGCCGAAGCCCCTCGCCACCAGCTCCGCCGCGGACGCGCCGAAGGCGCCCCAGGACAGGACCGCCAGCGCGGCAAGACCGAATGCACGCCTGTTGATTCGCTGCATCCACAACCTCC